>DASSSG010000001.1:0-2377 GCA_035708545.1 Bryobacteraceae bacterium
CGATCAGGCGGTGGCGGAGACGGTGGAACCGCGCCTGACACCGGCGGATCTGCTGATCGGAGAAGCCCTGACGAGCAGCGCCACGTACGAGGATGTGTTTGCGGTGTGGCGCAACCTGGTGCGCACGCCGGCAAAGCGCGAGATGCTGGCGGAGATTGTCAATTTTTCCGGCTATCGTGGCTACGACGTGCCCGTGCGCGAGATTCCCGGACGGTCATCGGAACTGGAGATCATCATCGATCGCGGCGGATCCGAGGCTGCGCGTGCGTGGATGCGTCCAGGTCCGACCGTGTGGCTGCCCGATCTCTTCAAAACGGGGAGGAACGATCCTCCCTACGCAGGCGGCCGGTTCTTTCTCACGTTTAATCGTTCGGTTGACGCGCACCGAGTGCAGGATATTCTTACGTTGATTGCGCGAGCCGGGTCACGCAGGGTGACGCTGGTGGGCATCGGACAGGCTGCGGCGTGGGTGGAGCTTGCGGCAGCGATTGCGCCCGTGAAGGTGGCGGTGCGGCTGGAGAACCCGGAGCTGGGAAAGATGTTCATTCCGGGTCTCGCACGCACCGGGTTCAGCTACTGATGTACTGCTCGTGGTGCGGCCGCGATTTGCCCGACGACGCGCGCTTCTGCGCTTCGTGCGGGCGGGATACGAGGGCGATGGCGGTCGGGGAGGAAGCGGCCGCCTGGGGTATTGCCGCGGCTGCGGCGCCCGCGGTGAGCGACGAGACGCCCGCCGTCGCGAAGGCTCGGGCGCATCCCTGGCTGCGGTACTGGGCGAGGTCCTTCGACGTCCTCGCGCTGCTGGTGATTCTCACGTTCGCGGGTATCGTGCGGCCCGATTCGGTGATCCAGAACCTGCTGGCCCTGTACCTGTTCGTTCCGATCGAGGCCGCGCTGCTGTCGGTCGCGGGTACGACACCGGGTAAGTGGCTGTTTCGAATCACCGTCGAGGATAGTGCGGGCAGGCACCCGGCGCCGGCAACGGCGGTGCGGCGCACTTTTGGCGTCCTCGTCTATGGCCTGGGATTGTTGATTCCTCTGATTTCACTGATCGCCCAGGTAGTCGCTTATATGCGGCTGATGGACAAGGGAGCGACTACGTGGGACGAGCGTGCCGGCACGCGAGTCAGGCACCGCGAGATTACGCCCGTGCGGGGGATCGCGATTCTTGCCGTGTTCTTTGCGTTGGTCGCGGTGCTGGCTGTTTCGAGCTATCTGGCGCGGCCCGGAGCGGGCGGAGGAGCGGAGACTTAGCGGTGGTGTCTCGGATACCGCTTGCTGACGCGCGCGGCCGGAACCATTGAGCTGAGCGGTTGTCAATTATTACGCGGGATACCACACTGGCTTTAGCCCTCAGTCCCTTCGGACTCACATGATCGCGGTGGGCGGCGCGGGCTCGTCGGGCCGTCCGGCGTTCGCAAGCGGCGTCCGGATCATGATGAAGGCGAGAACGAGGAACGCGAGCACGGCCATGAAGCCGGGTGGTGGAGTGAAGATTTCGGGCATCGGCTGTTTCGCGAAGCTGAAACCCGCTTTGACGAGTCCCATCAGGCCCTCGCCTGCGATCAGGCCCGACGCGGTGAGCACGCCCGCATTTTCGATGCGCGCCCGTTGCGCATCATTGAAGTCGCGGCGGTCGCGCAGCACGTCTGTGAGCCAGCGGAAGATGCCACCGATGAAGATGGCGAACGTGGTCTCGAGCGGCAGATACATGCCGACCGCGAAGAGCATGGGGCTGCGCACCTGCACCATGATCAACGCGAAGCCCATCATGATGCCGACGATCACGAGGGGCCACGGCATCTCGCCGCCGACGATTCCCTGCGACAGGGACGCCATGAGACCGGCCTGCGGAGCCGAGAGCCGTGGATCGCCGAAGCCGATGCCGCCTTCATTGATATTGCCCTGATGCAGCAGGAGCAGCGGAAAATAGAGCAGCAGGCTGGCGACGATGACGCCGAGGAAGTCGCCGATCTGCATGCTGCGCGGCGTGCCGCCGAGGATGTGGCCGACTTTCAGATCCTGGAGCATTTCCCCGGCGACGGCGGATGAAACGCAGATGACGGCCGCGACTCCAAGCACGGCGGCGACACCGGTGATGCCCTGCACGCCGATCGAAACCATGAGCAGGGCGGAGATGATGACGGTGGCCAGCGTGAGGCCGGAGATCGGGTTATTCGACGAGCCGATCATACCGACCAGATTCCCGCTCACCGCCGCGAAGAAGAAGCCGAGAATGATCATGACGATGCCGGCGGTCAGCGCTCCCGGCACAGTGCCCGTGAAATACAGGTAGAGAACGATCATGCACAGCAGTACCAGTCCAAGTCCGGCGAAGACGACCTTCGCGCTGAGATCGATCTCCGTGCGATCCGCC
>DASSSG010000002.1:0-7050 GCA_035708545.1 Bryobacteraceae bacterium
GAAGCTCACGGGTAATAACGCTATCCACAATCCGGCGACTCTGCACGTGGGATATGAATCCGAAGGGAGTCGTACCGTCGATTGAAATTGGCGCGATCACCACCTCGGGCCGTGAGATGATGAACCCCACCTCCTGCGGTGCCCACTTCGATGTCAAGAAATTGGCGCTCAGAAGCGGGACGAATAAGTCGCACCGCTTAAGCTCCTCAATGATACAGTTACGCCACTCGTCAGAAACGTGGAGATCTTCGTGTGCGAGGAACGCTTCAATACCGACCTCCTCCAGGAGGGCTTTCGCCTGTGCTCCGTATTTCCGATCAACGTGAGAGTACGAAATGAAAGCCCTCAGCTTGCGAGGTGGGCTTCCGTTCTTGTCTTTCGCCATCTGTCTTGTGGGATCAGCTCAGACCGAATGTTCAACTCCAACGGCGTGGTCTCCCGTGGTCGCCCGATCCCCGTAAGTCCATGAGGAATTGGTAGCGCTAACGGGATTCGAACCCGTATTTGAGCCTTGAGAGGGCTCCGTCCTAACCCTTAGACGATAGCGCCGTCGTGAGGACTTAAACTCCAGTATACCAGCGCGTTGCGCGAACCACGATAAAATCGTGCGCGATGCCGCGCGTCCTGTTCGTCCTCGTTAGTGCTGTCCTGCTTGTCGCCGTCGGGCGGCCTCCGGACATCCCCTTCATTAAACACGAGCTCGATGGCGGCGCCAACGAGACGTGCGCCTTCGCCGACGTCAACGGAGACGGACGTCTCGACATCGTCAGCGGTGAGAACTGGTTCGAGGCGCCGAACTGGACGAAGCGCCACTTCCGCGACCTGCCGTTCACGAACAACTACATTGACAATTTCAGCGACCTCGCGCTGGAAGTGAATGGCGACGGCCGCATCGATATCGTCAGTGTTTCCTGGTTCTCCCGGCGGATTGCGTGGTTTCAGAACGGTACCTGGAAGGAGCACCCGATCGAGAGCGGATCTCCCGTCGAGTTCGCCTTTCTCGTCGACCTTGACAACGACGGCCGAGCGCGTGAGCTGTTGCCCCAGTTCGGCTCGGACAAGATGCCGCTTGCCTGGTACGAGATACGCGACGGGGCTTTCGTCAGGCGGCCTGTCTCAGACCGGAGCTACGGGCATGGCATCGGCGCAGGCGACGTCAACAGCGACGGCAGGACAGACATTCTCACTCCCCAGGGATGGTTCGAAGCGCCCGACTGGAAGTGGCGCCCCGAGTGGCGCGAGGAAAAAGGACTTGGGTTCATGCATGTGCTCGATGTCAACGGCGATGGACGCAATGACATCGTTTCCAGCTACGCGCACGATTACGGCATCTTCTGGCTCGAACAGGGCAGGGACGGCAAATGGACGCGGCACATGATCGACGAGAGCTTCTCGCAGGCGCACGCGCTCACGGTAGTGGACCTCAACGGGGACGGCCGCAGGGACCTTCTCACGGGCAAACGCTACATGGCGCACAACGGGCGCGATCCGGGAGAGCGGGAACCACTCGGCATTTATTGGTACGAGTGGCTGCCGGGCGCCCGCATAGAATGGGTCCGCCACGTGATCGACTACGGCGGCCGCGCCGGCGGCGGGATGCAGATTCCGGCCGCCGATGTCGATGGTGACGGCGACCTCGATTTCGCCGTGGGAGGGAAGAGCGGGGTATTCCTGTTCGAGAACGGGACGCGCAGGTCCCCCGCTTCCGCAAAACGTCAGTTTTCGAAGTAGCCGGTCGCGAGCTCGGGCTTGGTGTCGAGCGCGAGTTTCCAGCAGTGCCGCGCTTCGTCTTCCTCGCCCTTCGCCTTCAGTGCGTGACCCAGGTTGAGCAGCGCCTCGGCGAAGTTCGGCCGCTCAGCGATCGCTTCACGGTACAGCTTGATCGCGTCGTCGAGACCGCCGGATTTCTGCAGCAGCAGGCCGGTGTTGTAGAACAGCTCCGGCGTGCGCTCGCCCTGGTCGATGAGCCGCGCCTGCAGCTCGAGCGCGCGCTGGAAGTCTTCCTTTTCGATCGCCAGCGCCGCCAGGCCGCGCAGGGCGTCGAGCGACTGCGGTTCTATCCCGAGTACCGTCTCGAACGATTTCACTGCCTGGTCGCGTTCGTTCAGGCGCCAGTGTGCGATGCCGAGGTTGACGTGCGCTTCCGCCCATTCCGGACGTTTCTGGATGCAGGCCGTGAAGGCTTCGATGCTGCCGCGGAAATCGCCGCGCTGCAGTCGCAGATATCCCAGACGGAACCATGCGTCCTCGGCATCCGGTTTCTGTGCGGTGAGCTTCGCGTACAGCTTCTCGGCCTGTTCCTTCTGCCCCTGCTGCTCGAGGATGGCTGCCAGGTTGTAGAACACATCCGGCAGATCCGGCGAAAGCTGCAGCGCCTTTTCGTAGCATCCGCGCGCAGCCACCAGGTCTCCCAGTTGCTGCTTCACCATGCCGAGATTAACGTGCGCCTGCTTGGAATCCGGCCGCAGGCTGACCGCTTCGGTATACGCCCGCGCGGCGTCTTCCTGCCGCCCGAGCTTCTGGCACGCAACGCCCAGATTGAACCAGCGCTCGAACTGGTCGGGAGTCGCTTCGACGAGCTTCTCACAGCATTTGGCGGCGGTCTCGTAATCCTGGTCGGCGAATGCGCAGGTTGCCAGGCCGTCGAGCGCCGCGGGCGCGGTCGGCCGCAACGCCATCAGCCGCTCGGAATATTCGCGCACCATCGGGATATCCTTGCGCGCGATACCCACGGTTATGAGATTCACCATCGCGTCTTCAGCGTTCGGGTTGGCTTCGAGGATCCTCCTGTAAATGGTCGTGGCCTCGTCGAATTGCCACATGAACTGGAGCGCGACGGCTTTACCGAACAGCGCTGTCGTGTTGTCCGGATTCGAAGAGAGGCACGCGTCGAAATTCTCGATCGCGGCTTCGGGCTTCTCCTGGTGGAGCAGGCAGATGCCGAGCCCCAGCCTGGCTTCGAGCCGGCGGTTGTCGAGCTCGAGGGAGCGCGAGAACTTCTCGGCGGCGTCATTCCAGCGCCCGAGCTTCTCGAGCGAGACGGCAAGATTGAACTGCCCGGCGGCATGCTTCGGGTCGAGCGAGAGCAGCTTCGAGTAGCTCTTTACGGCTTCCTCATACAGCTCGAGCTCGAACTGCACGTGCCCAAGTGCCGAATAAATCTCGGCCGATTCGCTCCCGGCGCCGATCGCCCGCGTCAGTTCCTGCAATGCTTCCTGGCGTTTCCCCTCGAGATGCAGCGAAACAGCTTTCGCGAGCGCAGCGGCGGTAGCTTCAGCGGCCCCGTTCGCACTTCCGTTGCCTGGCGCGGGCGCGCCCCCTTTCGCGGCGGCCTCTTCTGGCTTGCGATTCTTCTGACTCATTGAACGGGAGTCCCCCTGGTGGCCTGAGGCCCTGTATCTGCAATCGTGGCGAGCACCTTGCCAATCGTGTCGTCCTGGTGGCGGACACGGAGGTCGTAAATGCGCGCCTTTTCGCCCTTCGCGGAGAACAGGCCGACTCCGCCGGCGGCAAGGCGGTCATCGGTCCACGAATCGACGACCTGATCATTGACTGCGAACGCCCAGGTATCCCCCTGGACGGTCGTGCGGACGCGGTAAATCGCGTCGTTGTACACGGTCATCACGAGCCGCTTTTCCACATGTTTGGCTTCACGGCCTTCGAGCACGGGATAGCGGACGATCGAGATCTCCGGCAGCGGGCCGGGTCGCGTGACGACCAGTTTGACGACGTAATAATTCTGTATATCGGCAGCGCGAGTGACGAACGCCAGAGCCTTGCGCTCGATTTGTCCCATGAACTCGAACGTGTAGTTCCGGAGAAGGACGCTCGGCTTGTACAGGGCGAGCGCACCGGGTTTGACGCCGCCGCGATCGTCGTAGGTCCATGAGGCAGCCCAGTCCTTTCCGCCCTCCCAGTCGTGCAGCCCCGACGCGAAACTCTCGGTGAGATCGACGGCAGAGCGCGCGTTCAGGGTTTTCCTCAGTTCCGAGACGGTGCTCGTCTCGCGCGCCTGGGCGACGGCGTTGCGGCCCGAAGATGCTGACGAATTCGGCGCGCTGTATATGAGAATGACGGTCAACACGGCTGCGCCGCAGGAGGAAAGCCGGAGCGCCGGAGCGGGGTGCCAATATCGAGGGTTGAAGTAGCTCGCGAGCAGGCTGCGCGTGAGCCGGGCCGCCCGCTGCCACTTTTTCTCCGGTTCAACGATCCCGATCACGGCGGTGATGGTCGGAAATCGCAGCTGCAGGATGGCTCTCGCGACCAGGGCAGGATCGAGGGGCTCGGGACCGGACAGGCCCGCGCCGTCTCCCGTCGCCGCAGTCGGGCCCGGAGGGTTCAGACGCGTCGGTTTCTCGGATCGGGGCAGCTCGAACGTCCGCACCACGTTCAGGCTGGGCACCGGAGGCATGACGAAGATCTCACTCACCTCTTCCATGCCCATATCAATGAGCCGGAGCAGACTGACCGAAGCACACGAAATCGGATTTCGCGGCCGCATTCGATACAGCCTGGCCGACATCTGCGGCGCACAACCGCGCAGCGTATTGCGCGGCACGAGCGGCACGATTTCGAGAGGTACGGACTCCAGCGCACGTTCGGGTGTCCTGCTGGCGCTGTTGATGCCCGTGCGCGGCCGCATCCGATAGAGCCGATCGACGGCGCGCGGCATGAGCCTGGCCAGCAGCCGGAGCTGCGGAACGGCCGAGCTGATGCGAGGGCCGAATGCCGAGGAATCGAGTACGTGCGGGGGAGGCGCCTGTCCTCCGACACCCACGCGCGGGCGCATGCGGTATTCGCGCGTCAGCATGCGGAGAACCGGCCGGACGTCACGCGGCGCGGAGGGATACGCGTGCGATACCGCAGCGCCGCCCGGGGCCGCTGGAATGATGACCATCCTCAGCTCAGCGGATCCGACGGGTCCGCGCGGCCGCATTCTCAGGGTCCGCTTCACCATCGGCGGTTCAGTCAGAATACCGATCACTGAACGAAGCGGACGCGGCATGGCCGCGACACGCCGGCCATCGCTGGCCAGAGCGAGATCGATACCCGTGAACGCAGCGACATTGCCCGTTATTCCAGCACGCGGGCGCATGCGGAATAACCGATCGATACGCTGCGGCGCCGGCCGGGTGACGTCGAGCGCAGCCGCGGGCACGGCCAGTTCGGGCATCTGCTCGGCGGCGGCGCAGGGCACAGCGGCTAAACCAGCCTCGCGGATAACATCGGCGCGGGGACGAGCCCGGAAGAGCCGCTCTGAGATCCTCGGCTGCCGAGCGTCGCTGACGGGTCTGAATACAGGCGCGCTGGCGAGCGGTATTGACGGAACGGACGCGAGGTCCGCGATCCACCAGGGCGCCACCTGCCGCGATACTCCATCCGGGAGTGTCATGCAGACGGCGCGCTTGACAGGCGCCGGTGAAAACGAGCTCGAAAGGCAGTGCAGCCCGCGAATCGCGGGCAGCGCGCTGAACTGGCCGGCCGCGGCGGTGATGGACACAGCCTCCGCGGTTGCGGCGTTCCGGGGAGCCACCGCGATGCGACGCGGCCGCGCGATCATGTCGGGGATCGAATAGCCGATGACGCGCAGATGCAGCCTGGGTTGGGCAACGCCGCGCGGCGGCAGGAGCTCGGCAGCCGAGCACCACAACGGCGCCTCGCAATCAACGCCGGAGCGCGGGCGCATGCGGAACAGCCGGCTGGCGGCTCCGAGTGCCTTTCCGGAAGCCAAAGCGGTCCAGGCCGGCGGCACGACCGCCGGCATGGCGGTCACGGCTAACACCGATACAGCGCGCAGCGGAACTGCAACATCGCAACCACTCAGCCCGGGGACGCGCTGAGGTGGGGCTGACAGGATTCTTCCGTGCGGTGCTTCGATCGCGCGACGCGGGAACGCGCCTGCCGGCGCGACGAAGTCCGGAGCTGTTTCAACGAGGAGGACGAGCCGTTCGCGCGGTTGCGGCACCTGAGCGAAGAACCCGGCGGGGGGACGCGGTGCTGGATTAGGATCGATAGGCTCGACAAGCGCGGGACCTGCAGCGCGGTCGGGCGAGAATCGGCGCTTCAGCCGGCGACCGGACTCCGCCAGCCGAGCGAGCATGGCGCGCTGCTGCTCGTCGAGGAAGAGTTCTCGGTGCTCGGCCGAGCAGAAGTCGTTATCGGCGAGCTTCTTAAGGAGTGGAAGCTCCTTGCCGCACTGTCTGCAACGCACCGGGCGAAGTCCCTCATGAGTATCATCGGCGCAAAATCGCCGAGATGGTACGAGTGTTAGAGCTTAATTCGCGCACCTGGCTATACGTGCCTTACGTGGCCCCCAGGGCGAACACCCGACACTGAGGAAGACTGAGGGCAGATCTGCGGGGATGAGGGCACAGGACACGAGCCTGCCAGCGAGTGGCAGGCCCGCACAAGGGAGGAGGAAACGAACAGCTTACAGCGGCTCAGGCCAGGTCAGGGATGACTTGCCGAGCGCGCGCTGCAACAGATCGACGGCATCGATCGGCCGGAGCTGCCGGCACGCACAAACCTCGGATACGAGCATTTGCCGCGCGCGATCCAGCATCTTCTTCTCACGGAACGACAGTGGCTTTTCTGTCTGCAAAACCAGCAACTGCTTGAAAACCTCGGCGATCTCGAGCAGGCTGCCCTTCTGCATCTTCACCGAATTCTCTTTGAAGCGGTCCTTCCAGTCCTGCTTCGATCGGCAGACCCCGGTGGCGAGAAAGGCGAGTACGCGCGTGATCTCTGTCGCCCGCGTGACTTTTCGCAGGCCGACCTCATCGACATGCGAAAACGGCACCATAACGGTCATGCTGTTATAGCCCAGGCGCAACAGGTAAAACTTCTCGAAGTGAGCGCCGGAGGGGCGGGTGGTGATGTTCTCGATTGTGCCCACCCCATGGTTGGGGTACACAACTTTCTCACCGACTTGAAAGGTCATGCGGGGACCTCATACACCTTGGTGAAGTTGTCAGTTCAGGTTGTACTGTCTGAAATTGAATAGTAAGCTGAACTCCCCTTACTGTCAATTGAAATGTCTTGTCCGCGCGG
>DASSSG010000003.1:0-5002 GCA_035708545.1 Bryobacteraceae bacterium
AACCTCCTTCGAGTCGCCGATCGGCCCGATTCCCCCGGAATACCCGGAAAAGTTTCGCGAGCGGATCGTAGAACTCGTCCACCACCCGCTCTTTGAGCGGAATGATGGCGTTGTCGGTAATGTGAATCTCTTCGGGGCACACTTTGGTGCAGCACTTGGTGATGTTGCAGTACCCGATGCCCTGATCGCGCCGCAGGTCGGCGAGCCGGTTAGCCGTGTCAACCGGGTGCATCTCGAGCGCCGCCGTGTACGTGAAGAATCGCGGACCGATGAACTGATCGTGAAGGCCGTGATCGCGAAGGACGTGACAGACGTCCTGGCACAGATAGCACTCAATGCACTTGCGAAACTCCTGAACGCGGTCGACGTCGCCCTGGCGGATGCGCCAGCTCCCGTCCTGTGAGTCGGCGGGACGCGGGCGGAACTTCCGGATTCGTTTCTTGATCTCGAAGTTCCACGATACGTCGGTCGCCAGGTCGCGAATGAGCGGGAACGTCTTCATCGGCTCGACCGTCACCGGCTGACTGAGATCGAGGCTGCTCAGGCGCGCCATGCACATCAACTTCGGCATGCCATTGATCTCCGCCGAGCACGATCCGCACTTGCCCGCCTTGCAGTTCCAGCGGACCGCCAGATCCGGGGCCTGCGTCGCCTGGATTTGGTGGATGGCATCGAGCACGACCATGCCAGGGGTAACCTCCGTGCGATAGCTGTTGAAAGCACCGCTCGTCCGGTCGCCGCGCCACACGCGAAACTCAGCCGTTTCGCTCATTGCATCTCCTCGATGATCGCCTTCAGTTCGGGGCTCAGCTGCGGCAGCGGCTCGCGCAGGACCTGCATCGCGCCGTCGCGGGCCTTGCGCACGACAATGTTGAATTTGCCGGCTGCGTCATCCTTCGCCGGGAAATCGTCGCGGAAGTGCGCCCCGCGGCTCTCCTTCCGCTCGAGCGCAGCCCGCGTGATCGCTTCCGACACCGTCAGCAGATTGTGGAGGTCGAGCGCGGTGTGCCAGCCGGGGTTGTACTCGCGATTGCCTCCTGCCCCCGCGGCGCGAGTCTTCTTCCAAAGGAGCTCAATGCACTCGAGAGCGCGGATCATCTCCTCCTCTCGGCGGACGATGCCGACCAGATCCTGCATCATCTCCTGAAGTTCGTGCTGAATCGCGAACGGGTTCTCGGCGGGCGAGCGATCGAATGGCTCGAGCGCGTGCCGGGCGGCGTGTTCCACCTCATCGGGATTCACACGTCCGGCGCCGTGGGACTTCGCGAACTCGGCCGCGAACCTGCCGGCGCGCTGCCCGAACACGAGCAGGTCGGAGAGCGAGTTGCCGCCGAGCCGATTGGCGCCGTGCAGTCCGGCGCCGCACTCGCCCGCGGCGAACAGGCCTGACACATCGGACATCTGCGTGTCCGCGTCCACACGGACCCCGCCCATCATGTAGTGCGTCGTCGGCCCGATCTCCATCGGCTCCTTCGTAATGTCGATGTCCGCCAGCTGTTTGAACTGGTGATACATGCTCGGGAGTTTCTTTTTGATGTGCTCGGGCGCATTAGGCAGCTTTTCTCTGATCCAGGAGATGTCGAGAAAGACGCCGCCGTGCGGGCTCCCGCGGTCCTCGCGGACTTCACGCATGATGCAGCGCGCGACGTGATCGCGGGTGAGCAGCTCCGGCGGCCGCCGCGCGTTCCTGTCGCCCTGCGTATAACGCCAGCCTTCTTCTTCGTTTTCGGCCGTCTGCGCACGGTAATTCGCGGGTATGTCATCGAACATGAAACGGCGGCCCTCTTTGTTGCGGAGCACGCCGCCTTCGCCGCGCACGCCTTCGGTCACAAGGATTCCGCGCACGCTCGGCGGCCAGACCATGCCGGTGGGATGAAACTGCACGAACTCCATGTCCGTGAGCGTGGCGCCCGCGTGGTACGCGAGCGAGTGTCCATCGCCGGTGTACTCCCAGCTGTTGCTCGTGATTTTGTACGCGCGGCCAATGCCGCCGGTCGCGAGCACGATTGCTTTCGCGTGGAACACACGAAAACGGCCGCGCTCGCGGTCGTAAGCGAACGCGCCCACGGCGCGGTCCGCGTCCTTCAGCAGGGTCACGACCGTGCACTCCATGTACACCTCGATGCCCTGATGGATGCCGTGATCCTGCAGGGTGCGGATCATCTCGAGGCCGGTGCGATCGCCGACATGCACGAGCCTCGGGTATTTGTGCCCTCCGAAGTTGCGCTGGAGAATGCGCCCGTCCTGCGTGCGATCGAAAAGAGCGCCCCAGGCTTCGAGCTCGCGCACGCGCTCGGGCGCTTCTTTGGCGTGCAGTTCGGCCATGCGCGGATTGTTCAGGTACTGGCCGCCCCGCATGGTGTCGGCGAAGTGCACCTGCCAGCTGTCGCGATCGTCGACGTTGGCGAGTGCGGCGGCGATGCCGCCTTCGGCCATCACCGTATGTGCTTTGCCGAGCAGGGACTTCGTGACGACCCCGACCGACACGCCCGAAGCAGCCGCCTCGATCGCAGCACGCAGTCCGGCGCCCCCCGCGCCGATTACCAGAACATCATGCTCGTGCCGTTCATATTCGGCCACTACAGAAGTCTCCAGTCCGTCCAGATTCCCATCGAGCACAGGCGTACGTACAGGTCGGCGAATCCGACGGAGAAGAGGCTTAACCATGCATAGCGCATATGACTGCGATTGAGGCAGCTCACGAATCCATAGGCCTGTTTGCGGAGCGGCGAGCGGGAGAGCTCGTCAATGCGGCCTCCGACCAGGTGGCGGAGCGAATGACATCCCGTGCAGTAGAGATAGAGGAAAACAACGTTGACAAGGAGCACGAGCGTGCCCAGGCCGATGCCGAAGTGCTTTGCGCCGCTCGCGTCGGGGAACCAGCAAGCCTTCCAGACGTCCCACACGAGCACCATCCAGATCGGGAAGGCGATGTACAGGAAGTAGCGATGAATGTTCTGGAGGATGAGCGGGAAAGCTCCTTCGCCGCAATAGGATTTGCGCGGCTCGCCGACGGCGCATGAGGGCGGATCGGCCCAGAGTGCTTTGTAGTAGGCTCCGCGATAGTAATAACAGGTCAGACGGAAACCACCCGGAGCCCACAGGATGAACAGCGCGGCCGAAAAGGGCAGCCACGAAGGAAACCAGTCCGGTTTTCCGCCCAGCCAGGCGTGTGCGGCATCACCGAAGATCTCCGGCGAATAGAACGGCGAGATGTAAGGCCCGTAGCGGTAATGCTCGCCCTGGAGTGCGGCCCAGGTTGCGTATACGACGAAGATTGCGAGGCTGAGTGCGGTCAGCAGCGGCTGTACCCACCAGAGGTCGCGGCGCGAAGTCTGACCGAAGCCGCGCGAGGACACAGGAACGTCGATCGAATCCATAAGCGATTTCGAGAATTATCGCAAACGCGGCGCGGGTTCTGCTCGCACGCACCTGGCGGGCCGGCAGTCCGCCGCAGGCTGCAGCCTGTCACCCGGTCAGGGGAGGATTGTGCCGGGATCCGGCATCGTTACTCGGGCCCGGGAGCGCGCGATTGCGTCGTGAATGCGTGCGGGCCGGCGGCGGAGGTCCCGCTGTACGTGAACCAACGCGAGCTGGCGCACCCCGTCCTGCTCGGCCATCTCGATAACAGCGCCTATGTCGGCGTGAATTGGGGATTGTTCGAAAAAGTAGGCTTCGTGAATCACCAGGTCTGCGCCTGCATACAGCTTTCGGCTGGCATCGAGAAACATGCCATCGCCGCTGTAGCACAGCACCTTGCCGGCGGCTTCGATGCGGACCGCCAGGTTCGGCACCGAATGCCGCGTTTCGCCGAACGAGAATCTGCACGCGTGTGCTTCCACCACCTGGCCCTGTATGGCCGCCGTGAACTTCATGTCATATCTGAATCGTTCGGCGAGGCCGCGATAACCGAGCTCGAGCGCGGCGCGGATGTCGCCGAGCACGGCGGGTTGGCTGATGATCGTCAGCGGCTTCGTGCGGCCGTCTTCCCACAGCCGGCCGAGAAGCGCGGGCATCCCGAAGAAGTGATCGGCGTGAGCGTGGCTGATGTATACCACGTCGATCTCATTCGCGTCGGAAACGGCCTGCCAGATACGAGGCGGAATGCTGTAGCCGCAATCGAGCAGGACGGTGGCTGTAGCGGTGCGTACGAGCATCGAGGTGTTGAACAGCTCCTGGTCGAACGCTTCGCCGCACCCGGCAACGAGCGCTTGCATAACGGCAGGATAGCGGGACGTCAGGGCGAGGCTGAATCGTCACGCCGAGCCGCCGATTCCTGCGGATCAGTCGTCCTGGGGGCGCTTCGCCGAACTCGCGGAGCGCAATCGCGTTCTTCTGCGCGACATTCTCGAAACCGCCGCCGGCAGGCAGAACCGCTCTCCGGTGGAGCAGAAGATCGGCGACTATTACGCAGCGTGCATGGACGCGTTGCGGCAGAAAACGCGAACACCGTGATGCAGATCGAAACGGCGCTCGCCAGAGGCTCCATGGAACGCCTGCCGAGTCTGGTAGTTTCGCTCATTCAGGCTGCGATCTGGTGCGCGCGGCTGGCCGAAAAGCTCATACCGGCCCGATCTGCCCGCTGTTTCGTTTGCTGTTTTGTGCTGCGCCCGGTCAGGCGCGCGGCACCACGAGCTCAACCGGGCTGAATTCGTTTACCCGCACAGCCACAATGCCTTCGATCTCGCGGAAGATCTCGGCGGGAGGCCGGTCGGCATTGATGGTATGGAAGTCGCCGTCCCTGTAGTAGTCGAGAACGGGCTTCGTCTGCTCGTTGTATGCGATCAGACGCTGCTTGACTACTTCCGCCCTGTCATCGTGCCGGCGGATCAGCGCCGTCCCGTCCAAATCGCAGATGCCCGGTTTTATCGGCGGCTTGAACAGGATGTTGTAGATCCTCCCGCACGTCGGACACTGCCTGCGCGCGGTCAGGCGTTCGATGAGGACAGACTGCTTCGCATGGAAGTACAGGACCGTCGGGCAGGGCAGGCCCCGCCGGTGC
>DASSSG010000004.1:0-8852 GCA_035708545.1 Bryobacteraceae bacterium
ATTAACCCACCCTCCGAGCACAGGCTCGTAATTTTGTCGCCGGGTGCTCGCAGACCTCGCTTTCCGATCGAACTGCCCAGATTGGATTCGTTCAGCGGCCGTCCACGGAGGTCACAGGCGACCACTGGTATGACCCACGGATGACGCGTGATGACGGAACTTCCAAGCGTGGCCTGATTTCCCGCTGCGGCCGTCACGATAACTCCGCGTCCGAGCGCGCGATCGAGCGCCTGTTGCAGGAGCAGTTCGTCTCTGGCGGAAGCGCGCGCAACTCCAAGACTCAGATTCACGATGCTCGCGCCTGCCTCAACAGAGTCAAGGATAGCTGCCGCAAGATCGACAGCCGGCGCGCTGGGCATGCGATCTCCATCTCGGCGGCTGTCAAGCTCGGCGAAAATCGGCCGCACCAGAAGTGTGCAACCCGGACAAATGGCCGGTGCGACCGAACCACGGTTTCCTGTTAAGATGCCCGCCACAAAAGTCCCGTGCAGGCATGCGATGCTGTCGGCCTGCCTGCAAGTGGCCGCGGCATCTCCGCCGATTCGCCGAAGCTGTGTGCCGGCGAGACCCGCGTGTTGCGTAGCGACAGGTCCATCGATAAGCGCTACCCGGATTTCAGGGTTACCCGTGGTGCGCGCCATCAGGGCGGTTAGTCGAAGCAGATCCAGGGCGAGCATGGCATTATCTCCATGCACCCGAGCCACATTGCCACTTTGGCCAGCGGGCAATCACAATACCCCAGGCTCTCCGATGCAGCTCACTTTGTAAAAACCGACAGACCGGACGCCCCGGCTTTCGGCACGGCCACAGCATACCAGAGGAACCTGCAGCGTACAATCAATTTTCCGCGTGTATCGTCGTTGAAACTACTGTGGCGACGAGTAGAACTGTGACAAGTGGCGATCGCGTTACAAAACGAGGAGAAGCGCCCGTTCGGGTTTTTCGGTGCACCAGAGGAATCGGCGCACCGTGCAGGCGTGATGCTGAGCTTATGTTGCGGCGGTTTCCCGAATTTAGACAGATAAGAGTTACAAAGTTGGTTACTTCAGCGGCGCCAGTTACAACTGCGTGGTACCGCCGCACGCCCCGCAGCATCGGTCGGTTCATACTTCTGTCTCGCGAGTATTGTGGGACGCTGTGATGCTCGCCGCTCAGCACCGCACTCTCGCTGACCGGAAACCTTTGCGTGACAATAGTGCACATGGCAATGGCAAAGCCCAGCCGCCGTTTGTTCGCAGGTGGACTTGTCGCAGCCGGCGCGACAGGCCGGCTGCTGGCGGCGGCGGACAGGGCGCCGAACGTGTTACTCATCGTCGCTGACGATCTGGGGTGGGCCGACGTGGGCTATCACGGCTCCGTGTTGCGGACGCCCAGCATCGACAAACTTGCGCGGAGCGGCGCCGAACTCCACCAGCACTATGTCGCGCCGGTCTGTTCTCCGACGCGGTGCGCGCTCCTGAGCGGACGTTACTGGAGCCGCTTCGGCGTGAACAATCCGCAGGCGACACAGGCTATGCCGTTCGGCACGATCACGCTGGCATCCGCGCTGAAGGCGCGCGGGTATGAAACGTGCATCACCGGCAAGTGGCACCTGGGATCCCTGCCGGCGTGGGGACCGCGCAAGTTCGGATTCGACCATTCTTACGGGGCGCTGGGTGGGGGGACCGGACCATGGGATCACCGGTACAAGAGCGGTCCATACACGCTCAACTGGCACCGCAATGACGAGTACGTGACCGAGCAGGGCCACGTCACGGATCTGATCGCTCGTGAGGCGATCCGGTTCCTCGGCGCGCGCCGCAGCGCGCCTTTCTTCCTTTATGTTCCGTTCACGGCAGTCCATCATCCGATCGCGGAGCCACAGGCCTGGCTCGACGCGAACAGGGATATCGACGAACGACGGCGGCAGTACGCCGCTTGCGTGCAGCACATGGACGACGCAATCGGCCGCCTGATTGCGGCGCTGGAAAAGACAGGACAGCGCGGGAGCACGCTCGTCGTGTTCACTTCGGACAACGGCGGCATGGGCAACCCGGCGAACGATCTGAAAGCATATCCCGGCGAGTACCAGAACGGACTGCTCGGGGAAAACCGGCCTCTGCGCGGGCAGAAGGGGCAGGTGTATGAAGGCGGGATTCGCGTGCCTGCATTCGTGAACTGGCCCGGCCGCATCGCTGCCGGCCGAGTAGACGCGCCGATACATGTGGTGGACTGGTTTCCCACGATCTCGAACCTGGCGGGCTATCGGCCGCAGCGCGACCTCCGCTGGGACGGACAGGACGTCTGGCCGCTGCTCACGGGCAAAGGGCGGCCGTCGCCCCGCGATCTGTACTGGAAGGGGCCGGGTGGGCGTTCGTTCGCAGCGCGTTCCGGCGACTGGAAACTGGTTGTACACGAAACTTCGGATGGAAGCCAACGGCCTGAGGAATTGTTCAACCTGCGGGATGACCCATACGAGGAACACGATCGTGCAGGCGACAAGCGACAAACCGCGCTGCGGCTGAACGCGCTGTTGACCCGCCAGCGGAGTATGGATGATGATGCGGCGCCCGGCCCGAGCTGCTGAGAGATTCGGCGGGAGCCGCAACTGCCGCCGCAGACGTCGTGCGGTATCGTGAGCCATGGCCGATCAGAATCATCTCGCCGCGCTGCGCGCCGATGTGGATGAGTGGAACCGCTGGCGAGCAGAGAACCCCGGGGTTATTCCGGACCTGGCGGGTGCCGATTTGCACCGAGCCAGCCTGGTAATGGCCGACCTCAGGCAGGCGGTGCTTCGGGGTGCGGACCTCAGCCTTGCGAATCTCATGGGCGCGGATCTTCGCGAAGCAGATCTGCGGGGCGCCAATCTCGTCGGCGCACGGCTGATTGGAGCGGATCTGCGGGCCGCGGACCTGCGCGGCGCCGATCTCCGCACGGCGGAAGACCTCACGCGCGAACAGCTCGAGGAAACGGCCGGGGACGAGAAAACTCTGCTACCCGATGAAAGGCAGCGTCCGCTGGCATGGTCGAGTGAGCTGGACGCGCGCTGACAAGCGGTGGACATCGCGAAGGCGTAGCTGCTGATAGACTCTGCGCATGAACCGCCGAAATTTCCTGGCGGCGTTCGCCGCGTCTGTACGCTCGCTGGGAGCGCTGGCGCAACAACCGACCGGGCGATCGAAGATCGTCGAGGTTCGTCTCCTCAGACTGCGCATGGTTCGAGACGCCGGCACGCTCGAGCCCGCATGGGACAAGGGCGGCGCGATGCGGTTTACGACTGGCGGCGGGTCGGTGCTCGAGATTCGCACGGATCAGGGACTGACGGGCATCGGGCCCGGAATCGACCCCGCGCTGCTCGGCGCGGTGCAGAAACAGCTGGTCGGGCGCGATCCTTTCGACACCGAGCAGCATGCCGCGCGCCTGCGGTATTACGCGGCAGGAGCGTCCTATCGCGGCGGCTCGTGCGTGGATGTAGCGCTCTGGGATCTGATCGGCAAAGCGTGCAGCCAACCGCTGTATAAGCTTTTCGGCGGCGCGAACGAGCGCGTTGTGCCGTACGCCAGCATGATCGTGCTGGGGACTCCGGAGGAGCGCTCGCGGCAGGCGCAGCAGCTTTCTGAGCAGGGCTGGAAGGCGATCAAGCTGCGCCTCCATCACAACTCGATGCGTGAGGACCTGCGCACAGTGGAACTGGTCAGGAAAGCGGTGGGCGATCGCATGACAGTGATGGTGGACGCCAACCAGGCGCAGTCGTCCGGCAACTGGCAGCCTGGACTTCTCTGGGATTTTCGGCGAGCGCTGGAGACGGCGCGCGAGCTTGAAAAGCTGGGCGTTTACTGGCTGGAGGAACCGCTGGCGCGTTACGACTTTGCGCGGCTCGCAGAACTCAATCGGCAGGTCGCAATACCTCTCGCGGGCGGTGAGAACAACAGCGGGCTGCACGAGTTCCGGCAGATGTGCGAACAGGGTGTTTACGACATTCTGCAACCCGAGCCGTTAGTGATGGAGGGCATCACGGGGCTTCGGAAGGTCGGCTCACTCGCGGAAGCGCACGGGTTGCGCATTGTGCCTCACCATGGAGGGGGAGATATCGGCACTATCGCAACCCTGCATCTGGTCGCCTCGTGGCCACATGCGCCATATTGGGAGCTGCTGCACGATCCCCCCGTTGGTTCGTACGAGAATCGGTTTGCGATCTTCCAGAATCCTCCGCGCGTCGGAAAGGACGGACTCATCGATCCGCCGCAGGGTGGGGGACTGGGCGTGAGTATAATCGATGATTTGATCTCCCGATCTGAGGCATAGAGTTCCAGCCGAGAAGCGTATCGACTGAAAATCGATCACCAACACGCACAATCTCAGGAAGCAGATCGTGGGCCAGGCAGCGCGTCGCAGCCTCCTGTGAGGAGGCGACATGGGGGAGGCGTGTGTGAATGGAACTCCGGCGGATTCTCGTCGTATTGGGCTTAGAGTGGGGTGCGTGTGTTTGCATATATCGTTCGACAGTTCCGGCAATCGCCTGTCTTCACGCTCACGGCAGTCCTGACGCTGGCGCTTGGGATCGGGGGGACGACCGCGATCTTCTCGCTGATGCACGATGTCATGCTGCGTTCGCTGCCGGTCGCGGAGCCCGGCAGCCTTTATCGCATAGGGTCCGGCAGCCAGTGCTGCGTGCAGGGCGGGCCGCAGGACAACTGGGGGATGTTCTCGTATCCTCTGTTCCTCCGGCTGCGCGCCGCAGCGCCGGAGTTTGCCGAGGTCACGGCCTTCCAGGCTACGTCGTGGCGGTACAGCGTGCTGCGGCCGAATCGCGACCGCGCCGCAAAGGCGCTTCGCGGCGAGTTCGTGACAGGCAACTACTTCTCCGTGTTCGGCATTCGACCGTTTGCGGGGCGGCTGTTTTCGAGTTCGGATGATGCGGCCGCAGCCACACCTGTGATCGTGCTCAGCTACCGATCGTGGGAGGTGGAATGGGGAGCCGATCCGTCCGCCATCGGTTCGACCGTGAACATCCAGGGGCAGCCTTTCATGGTGATTGGCGTCGCTCCACCGGGCTTCTTCGGCGACACGCTGCGGAGCGATCCGCCCGATTTCTGGCTGCCGCTCCAGCAGGAGCCGCTCGTCGCCGGCAGGCATTCACTGCTGCGGCAGTCGGTCTCGGCGTGGCTGCGCGCGATTGGGAGGCTGAAGCCCGGCGCGAGCACCGAAGGCATGGCGGCTCGCCTGACGGCTGCGCTTCGGCAGTGGATCGAACACGAGAGCGGCTACCCGCCCACCTGGATGAGCGCGATCCGTGGCATGCTCCCGAAGCAGAAAGTCTATGTGATCGCGGCAGGCAACGGCGTCGAGGAGATGCGAGAGGGGTACGGGCGCAGCCTGCAGATTCTGCTCTCCGTGTGCGGCCTGGTGCTGCTGATTGCGTGCGCAAATGTGGCGAATCTGCTGATCGCTCGCGGCATGGCGCGGCGTGTGCAGACCTCGATCCGGGTGGCGATGGGCGCTTCCCGGGCGCGGCTGATCCGGCAGTCGCTGCTCGAGAGCGTGCTGCTGGCGATCGCCGGTGGTGTCGCGGGCCTGTTCGTAGCCTATGGCGCGGAGAAGCTGCTGGTCGCGCTGGCGTTTCGCAACGCCACCTATCTTCCCTTCAGTACGTCGCCATCGCTGCCGGTGCTGGGGTTCGCGTTTGGGTTATCGCTTCTGACGGGCATCATCTTTGGCGCGGCTCCGGCCTGGGTCGCAACCCGGCACGATCCCGCGGAAGCGCTGCGGGGAGCGAACCGCAGCACCCGAGATCATGCGTCGCTGGCGCGAAAGGCGCTGCTTGTCGTGCAGGCGATGCTGTCGGTGGTGCTGGTCGCGGGAGCGGCGATGCTGACGCGAAGTCTCGCAAACCTGGAGCGGCAGGACTTCGGCTTCCGCAGCGACGGGCTGGTCATGGTCAGCCTGAACCCGCTGCCGTCATCGTATTCCCAGGAACGGCTACGCGCCCTCTATCGTGACGTGCAGGAGCGGCTCGAGCGCGTGCCGGGGGTGGAACGAGCGAGTCTCGCGCTGTATGCGCCTCTGACAGACAACTGGAGTGAACTCGTCTATGTCGATGGACGCCCGCCGGCGGGGCTGAACGAGAACTCGACCGCGAGTTGGGACCGCGTCAGCGCGGGCTGGTTCGAGACGCTCGGACAATCGGTACTGCGCGGGAGGGGGATCACGGAGGTGGACAGGGAGACGACGGAGAATGTCGCCGTGGTCAACGAGGCGTTCGTGCGCCGGTTCTTCCCGAAAGCGGATCCGCTCGACAAGTACTTCGGCATCGACCTGCCGGTTTACTCGCGGACGTGGCGTATCGTCGGGGTGGTACGGGATGCGAAATATACGCAGCCGAGGCGGCCGGCTCGGCCGATGTTCTTCGTATCGCTGGCGCAGAGCGCTCGCTATAACGAGGACCTCCTCAACATGATCGATTCACGGTCGCACTTTATCGCGTCGACGATGGTGCGAACCCGGTTGAAGACGGGCGAGCTGGAGCCGGTCTTGCGGAAGGTGCTGGCGGAGGTTGATCCGAATCTGACGGTCGTCAGCGTGCGTGCGATGAACGAGCAGATCGCGCTGGTGTTCGATCAGCAGCGCGCTGTCGCCAGCCTTGCCGGGCTGTTCGGCCTGGTGGCGCTCCTGTTGGCGGCCGTGGGGTTGTACGGTGTGACGGCGTACACGGTGGTACGGAGAACAAGCGAGATCGGAGTGCGGATGGCGCTCGGGGCGGACCGCGCGGGTGTTCTGCGGCTGGTCCTGCGGGGTGCGTTCGGAATGGTGGCCCTGGGGCTTGCGCTCGGAATACCGCTGGCGGTCGGGGCGGGCCGGCTCATTTCAGCACAGTTGTACGGTATCAGCGAGTGGGATCCCGTGGCGCTCGGGGTTGCGACGGCTGCGCTCGCGGGGTGCGCATTCGTGGCGGCGTCGATTCCGGCGCTGCGGGCGGCTTCGATCGACCCGATGAGCGCGTTGCGAACGGAGTAGACGGATTCAGCGCACGGCCGGTGACAGCGACGGATCCGCGGCCGCTGATTCTCTGTGAAACGTCGCTCGCGCACGGCGATTCTAATCGCAAGTGATCCAGATACAGGACGGGCGGCGACGCGTCGTCATTGAAGGTGTGAAGCCGGAGATCGATGGCGGCCGATTCCCGATCAAACGCACCGCAGGCGACACGGTTGTGGTGGAGGCGGACCTGTTCGCGGACGGACACGACGCGATCGCGGGCCGTGTGCTGTACCGGCCGGCAGCGCGCGGCGACTGGGAAGAAGTTGCACTCGAGCCGCTGGCAAACGATCGCTGGCGGGCAGAATTCAGTGTCGCTGAGCTCGGCAGGTACGCTTACACGGTCGAAGGCTGGGTCGATCACTTTCTCGCCTGGCGGCGC
This sequence comes from Bryobacteraceae bacterium, assembly GCA_035708545.1. Lineage (GTDB taxonomy): Bacteria > Acidobacteriota > Terriglobia > Bryobacterales > Bryobacteraceae > DASSSG01. Next base: position 7,397 of record DASSSG010000004.1, read on the forward strand.
GATCTGCGCAAGCGCATGCAGGCCGACCAGGATACCGAGATGGACTACCTCATCGGCGCCGGCTTCATTGAAGCGGCGTCGACGCGAGCGACGGGACCGGATGCATCCTGGCTGCGGGAGACCGCGGCCGTTCTGCGCGGCTCCGGCCAGCAGGCGCTGAAGCGCCGGACCGGCCTCGATGATACGCTGGATCGCCTGATGCGCCGCTACCCGGATCGGCGGTTTGCGACGCGATATGAGCGGGAGCTGGAGCTTGTCGTCGATCCCGTGCGCGCGCGCTTCAGCGCCTGGTACGAGCTGTTTCCACGATCCGCAGCCGCGCAGCCCGGGCGCCACGGCACACTCAGAGATGTCGAGGCGCGGCTGCGCTACATCGCCGATATGGGCTTCGATGTTCTGTATCTGCCGCCGATTCATCCGATCGGCAGGCACTTTCGCAAGGGCCGCAACAATGCGCCGGCTGCGAAGCCAGACGAGGCCGGCAGCCCGTGGGCCATCGGGACGAGCGAAGGCGGGCACAAAAGCCTGCACCCGCAGCTGGGGACACTCGAGGATTTCGATCATCTGGTCAGGCGGGCACGCGAACTTGGCATCGAGATCGCGCTCGATATCGCGTTCCAGGCAGCGCCCGACCACCCTTATGTGCGCGAGCACGAGAGTTGGTTCCGCAAACGGCCCGACAACACGATTCAATACGCCGAAAACCCGCCGAAGAAATATCAGGATATTTATCCCTTCGATTTCGAATCGCAGGACTGGCGCACGCTGTGGGAAGAGTTGAGGAGCGTGTTTCTGTTCTGGATCGGGCATGGCGTGCGCATCTTCCGGGTCGACAACCCGCACACGAAGCCCTTTCCGTTCTGGGAGTGGTGCATCGGCGAGATCAAGCGCGAGCACCCGGAGATTCTCTTTCTGTCAGAGGCGTTCACGCGTCCGAAGATGATGTATCGTCTGGCGAAGCTCGGATTCAGCCAGTCCTACACATACTTTCCCTGGCGCAACACCAAACATGAGCTCACGACCTATCTGACCGAGCTGACGCAGACGGAAGTACGCGAGTATCTGCGCGCGAACCAGTGGCCGAACACGCCGGACATCCTGACCGAGTTTCTGCAGACGAGCGGCCGCGCCGGCTTCATCCAGAGGCTCATCCTCGCGGCGACACTTGGCGCCAACTATGGAATCTACGGGCCCGCATTCGAACAGATGGAGCACAAGCCTCGGGAGCAGGGAAGCGAGGAATATCTCGATTCAGAGAAGTACGAAGTTCGCCACTGGCAGCTCGACCGGCCCGACAGCCTTGCGGAGCTGATCGGGCTCGTTAACCGGATCAGGCGCGAAAACACCGCCCTGCAGAACGACTGGACGCTGCGCTTTCACAACGTCAGCAATGACGAGATCATCTGCTACAGCAAACGCTCGCTGGACGGCTCGAATCTGGTGCTGGTCGTCGTCA
>DASSSG010000005.1:0-3343 GCA_035708545.1 Bryobacteraceae bacterium
CGCTCGGCGAGTAGCGGATAGATCGCGGCGAAGCTGAAGCCGGTGAGCAGCACTCCGAGCATGGCCCCGAAGCGATTGTTCGTCATTACGAGCACCAGGCAGCCGAGGAGCGCGCCCGCGCCGCTGCCAATCAGCAGCCGCCAATGGCTTATATAGGCGAGGCCCCATTGCGCCAGCACGCGGCCGCCTGTAAGCGCCGCCCAGTAAACGGCCAGTACCAGCAGCGCCGAAGTCGGGCTGATCCCCAGCCGCTGGATCAGGAAGAGCGTGAGCCAGCTCGCAATCGTCCACTCGTTGCCGAACTGAAAAAACAACAGCAAAGTGAAGAGCACCGCACCGGGGTTTGTGAAATCGGCGAGAATGTCCTGCCAGGGTCGCCTGGGCGGCAGCGGTTCGTCCGCGAAGCGCGTGCGCACAAAAACCGCTGCGAGTACGGCTGGAACGAGGGCGATAGTGACGAACAGGGTCCGCAGCGAGTAGCCCCGCAGGGCGGCGGCAATCAACAGGGTCGCGATCAAACTGCCGACCCCGAACAGAGCTCCGCCGATACTGACAGTGCGCGCCGGATCGCGGCGAAACGCGGGCGACACGGCGTGGAAGAACGCGGTGTTCACAAAACCGACCGCGATCCCGAGACCGCTCAGGCCGAGCACGCGCCATCTCCAGTGGACGGGCGGCGCCGCAAATGCCAGCCCCAGGAGCGCCGCCAGAGCGGCCGCACAACCGATGACCAGCGTGTGGCGGATAGCCCAGTGCGCCAGGCTCTTGCGTGCGAGCCCGACGCCCGCCAGCAGCCCACCCGTGACGCCGAGGAAGTGATGAGCGATCGCCGAGAAGTCGGGAGTGATGTGATAGCCCCAGGCCGGCAGAATCTCGCCAGGAATCGCGACCAGCGAGCCCGAGACGAGCAGCCCGGCGAGAGCATAGCGTTCGCCGAACTTACGCTCGAATGCGCTGCCGGACACCTCAGTATTCTTTCAGATCAACCCATCCGGATTACCGGCACACGGCCGGACCCGGCGCATGGAGGCGACATCAGCTTTGTGGCTTATCCCACTCCGGCGACGGCCCGGCCGCGGCCTCAATCTCAGGAACGAACGTCCGATCGAGTTTGGTCCAGTCTCGCTCCGCCCGGTTGGCTGCAAAAGCACTTCCAGTCGCGTTTGACGGTTCCAATTCTGGAAGCTGCCAGCGCCGAGGTTATGCGAATCGGGAGGGACAATCAGTCATAATACCTGTTTGCAACGACTTGCGTTTGGTCGCAGGCGTGCTATCACTGCACCGGGGACTCAGAGGTTTCAAGCTTCGGTGTCGGTTGCCTCCTTGTTCGAAGGCGCCCGTGCAGGGCGCCTTTTCTATTGCCGTACACCTCCGGCCAGTGCCGCCTGCTCATATTCTGTTCATTGCAGTTAGCAGTTCTACAATGCTTGTCCTGTCGCTAACGATCTGTTAGGATGGACTCATCACTGAGGAAGGAGGTGATCCAGTCTAAGTATGGAACCAGGCAGTAGTCCTTGTAGACCAAGATCAACGCGCGAGGTGGTCGACTGCTGAGTCGCCTCCCCTAAAGTTCAGGTTTCGTACAGTGGCGAAGCCGATGTTCCTCTGGACCGGCTGCCTTGCGCGAACCAGGGTTTTACAACAAGCCCCTGCGGCGTGTTAATGCGTCGCAGGGGTTTTCAGTTTTCACCGCCAGCTCGCATCTGCTACCATCGATAAGAACTTAGAAAGCCGAGGAAGATTGCTGTCATGAAAGCCGGGATCCACCCCGCTTACAACGAAGTGAAAGTCATTTGCGCCTGCGGGAACACGTTTATGACGCGTTCCACGCACAAGGGCGATATCCGCGTCGAAATCTGCTCCAATTGTCACCCGTTCTTCACGGGGCGTCAGAAACTGGTGGATACCGAAGGTCGCGTGGATCGTTTCCAGAAGAAGTACGCGAAAGTTTCGGCGACAACGCGCCCGGCTACCCGCAAGAAAGCTAAGCCGGAACCAGCGAAGGTCTGACGCGGTCGAAGACGCGGCGAGTCGCGCAGCATCCTGAGGGATTTGGCTGCTTACCGCCTCGCAGGCTGAAGGCCAGCGCGAGATCAGGACGCCCGAGGAAATACTCTGGAAACTCACGCCATTCGGGAAGGTGTGCGCCCGGGTTAGTGTTTGAACTTGTCGCTGTCGCGTTCGCGGCGGCGGCGCTCGCGCTCGGCGAGGAACTGTTCGTAGGCCTGGCGCTGGGAGTCGTTCTTAAGCAGGGCGCGGATCTGGGCGACCTGGTGATCGTGAGCCGCCTTCATTTCGGGCCGCGATCTGGCGTTCACGGCTTCGTACTCGGGCTTGTATTTTTCCTTCACGGCGTGCATGCGATCGCGGGTCTCATCCAGCACGACATTGAGGCGCGCGAGCTGGTCGCGATCGAGATCCAGGCGGGTCTGTAACTCCTGCACGTAGCGGCGGCGGAACTCTTCCGGGCTGGGACGGCCCGGACGATCGTGGTCAGGTGTTGCGACGACGGTCTGCGCGGTATACAGGCGATGACCCAGCGCCCCCACCGCCGCGCCGCTGAGGAACACGGCGAGCATGTAAACGCTCATGGTCAGGCTGGATCGGCTCATAACGTTTCCGCCGGCACTTCCAACTCCGCCGGTTCGGCCGTCTGGTCGGCGGCGAGCACTTCAACGTAGGTCCCACTATACAACGGAGAAGTACGCGGTCCGGCTACAAGCACCAGCAGCGCAAGCGCTGTCGCGAGCGCGCCGCCCATGGCAATAAAGCGCCTGGCGAGCAACTGAAAGCGCCGGTTCGCCCGCCGGCGAACCTCAATCCTTGCCCACATCTGCGGCATGAATCCCGCACTGGGATTCGGATCCGGCAGAGCTTCCCGATATGCGGCGAACAAGGCCGTCAGTTCCTCGGAATGCCTGTCTGCCATGCTTTAACTCCCTCCCGCTTTGGCGCGGGCGCCTTTTCCCTCGCGCTCTGCCCCGTACGCTCGGAGCACTCGCTGCCGCGCGCGGTACAACCGAACCTTCAGGGCATTCTCGTTGACGCCGTACACCGCCTCGAGCTCTTTGAGTGAGAGGCCCTCCACTTCTTTCAGCGTAAGTAAAATCCGATCCTCCTCGGACACCGCACCCAAAAGCTCCTCGGCCAAAGCGCGTACTTCGCTCTGCCGATCCGCTTCGAGGCTGGCCGCACCGCTCGCCGCGGCGTCGGCAAGGACCACCATCTCCTCGCTCAGGTCGGCCATCCGCGATTCACGCCGCCGCCGCTGCTTCCGCAGATAATCATACGCCGCGTTGACCGTCAACCGATACAGCCACGGCTCAAATACCTCCGGCGCCCG
>DASSSG010000006.1:0-3739 GCA_035708545.1 Bryobacteraceae bacterium
GGGCGGTGCCGTTGATGTTGGTGGTGAGAGCGCGCGCGGGCGTGTCGACCACCGCGTTCTGGAAATCGGCGGGCGTTGCACCGGGTACGAGGTTGATCAGGCTCTGGTAGTTGCGGTAGTTGGGCAGCGGCAGGTTGGTAACGGCTGTGGCGCTGATCTCCGAGCGGACGTCCGATTTGTCGGTCTGCAACTGCACGGCTGAGGCCTGTACGTTGACGGTTTCCGCCACGGTTCCCACCTCGAGCCTGAAATCGGCGCGGGTGACGGTGTTGATGGTTACTTCTATGCCGGTCTGCGTTTCGGCGCGAAAACCGGCTGCCCTGACGGTCAGATCGTAGCGGCCCGGCACAACGTTAGGGATAGAGAACCGTCCCTGCTCGTCGGCCGCAATCTCGCGGCTGGCGCCTGTTTGGGTGTTCCTGATGGTCACGGTGGCGTTTGGCACGACAGCGCCGCTCGGATCTTCGATGATGCCGACAATGGAGCCATAGAGCACCTGTGCTGTCGCAGTCGCCTCACAGATTGTGAGCAGCGACACAAGCAGTATAGTCGCGAATACAAATCTGGCTGTTTTCCCCATTGGCCCCCCAAAGCCCGTGATGTGTGCGCGCAACCCGCACAGTCCGGCACACCCCGCCGCCGGTCTTGGCGTTTCTTTATATACCCGCGAATCGTGTGTGTCAAGGCGAAGCGCGCCTGTTGCGCCTGTTGCCTTTCCAACTGCTGGTGAGTGGCGCGAGCGCCCGGCAGATTCAGGTTGGCCGCTCAGAATCTTCGGCGAACACATCTCCAGTGCTCGGCATGATGGCGCCAAAATGTGACACGAAGGCTTCGAGATACTTGTAGCCGGTGCCGGTGTTGTAAATGAGAATGCGATCGGTCGCTTTCAGGAAGCCGGAGTGGCGGAGTTTCCGGAGGGCGGCAATGCAGGCGCCGCCTTCGGGCGCGACGAACAACCCCTCGGCGGACGCCAGTTCCTCGCAGGCACCCATCATTTCGTCGTCCGATACAGCGACGGCCGCTCCTCCGCTTTCGCGAACGGCCCGCAATACCAGAAAGTCGCCAAGCGCCTTCGGCACGCGCAGGCCGCTCGCCACCGTCGACGCGTGCTGCCAGAACTCGCTCACCTCGGCGCCTGTATCGTAAGCCCGAACTATGGGCTGGCAACCTTCCGCCTGAACCGCGATCATTTTCGGCCGCTTCGGGCCGATCCAGCCGAGTTGCTCGAGTTCGGCGAATGCTTTCCACATGCCGATCATGCCGACACCACCGCCGGTTGGGTAGAAAATGGCGTCGGGCAGCGACCAGCCGAACTGCTCCGCTGCTTCGAAGCCCATCGTTTTCTTGCCTTCGATGCGGTACGGCTCTTTCAGGGTGGACACTTCGAACCAGCCATTGTTTTTGCTGCCTTCCGTGACGCGCCTGCCGCAGTCGCTGATGAGGCCGTCCACGAGACGGACACGTGCGCCGAACGCGCGGGCTTCGAGATAATTGGCCAGCGGCACGTCGCGCGGCATGAAGACATGGGCTTCCAGACCCGCCGCAGCCGCATAAGCAGCGAGAGCGCCGCCGGCGTTGCCCGCGGTGGGAATGGCGACCCTGCGGATGCCGAGCTCGCGGCACATCGAAACTGCGCAGGACAGGCCTCGCGCTTTGAACGATCCGGTCGGATTCACGCCTTCGTCCTTCAGCCAGAGGTCGTCGCAATGCAGACGTTCGCCGAGCCTCCTGAGCTGATAGAGCGGCGTGAAGCCTTCCTGCAGCGACACGATGTTCTCTCGATAATGCACCGGCAGCACCGGCGCGTAGCGCCACATCGACGCGGGCGCATTCGCGAGCGAGTCCCGGTCCCAGCGTTGCTTCAGCGCCGCAAGATCATAGCGGACGAGCAGCGGCCAGCCCGCCGTGCTCAGGTTATGAGTGCGCCCGGCGGCGAACCGCTCCCCGGTTCTGCTGCATTCGAGATGCGTGATCGCCGTGCCGGTGGGCGTCTGCTCACACATAGGGTGAGTGTAGCGGTCCCCCTCCGAACAGGCGTATGATTGCGCGGAGGAGAACAGATGGCAGGCTATTGCACCAATTGCGGCGCTCCGCTGGGCGGAGCTTTTTGCGGCGCGTGCGGCCACCCGGCCAAACCGGCGAGCACGGCGGCAGCACCGCCACCACCCGCGGCGGCAACGCCATCGCCCGTGGCGGCAACACCGGCACGGAGTGGAGTGGGAAAGCCCCTGATGATCATCGGCGGAATCGTTATGGCGATGATTGTACTGGCGCTCGCGGTTCTCGCGGTGGGAGTGCATTTCGTGCGCGGCAGAATTGCAGCTTATACGGGCGGCGGAATCGGAGACTCGGCGCGTTCTGCGCAGTTCCGCGGCAAAGCGTGTGGACTATTGTCGCGGGATGAGGTGCAGCGGGCGCTCGGCGTAGATATTGACCGGGCTGTCGACGTCCTGGATGGCAATAAGCCCGGCTGTGCATACTATACAAATCCGGAAGCGTTCGCACAGCTGCAGCGGCGTGCAGCGGAACAGGCGCGGAAAGATTCGGGGGCGATGGAGGGCCAGCCGGCGCCGAAAACCGACAATCCGCTCGAACTGCTGAAGCACACCCGCGAGATGGAGGGCCTCGTGAAGAGCCTCACGTTGTCGCAGGCCGATAAAGACGGGCGGGTGTTCGCGTTCAGTGTCGAGGCCGGCTTTGGCCGTCAGAACTGGAGCGCGTTACGCACGGCCACGGCGCTGGTTCCGGGTTTTGATGAAGTTTCCGGGGTCGCAGACCGCGCGGTGATTGGTTCCTTCGGACACGCCATGTACGTGCTCAAGGGCGACAGCATGATCAACCTGGAACTGATGTATGTGCCCGAGGCGCGAACGCGCGGCGCGGAACTGGGGCGAGCGATCGCGGCGCGACTTTAATCGCGGCCGGGAGCTTATGCCGGCCGGCCCGGAGTGTTACCGCTCTTGATCGCCGGCCGTGCCGGGATCGGTGATGGCGGCAGCGGAGTGGCGCCGACCCTGCCCATGTTGTCAATCTCGTTGAAGTAGATCTTGCGCTGCTCGTCCATGGCGAGATTCGACAGGATCACCGCGGTCGAATCCATGAGGCCGATCTCCAGATCGGCGCGTGGACGCGTGCCGGTGCGAACGCTGTGGAAGAAGCCCTCGAGCTCCGTGTCGACCGGGTTCACCGGCTCCTCCGGGACCAGAATGCCCTTCTTGTAAAGCCAAAGCCGCGCGAACTTCATCTCGCGCTGGATGAAGCTGTCGTTCTTCATGTCGACGGCTTCGCCCTCGAGCAGCACAGGCAAACCGGTGCTGGCTTTGCCCGTAATCATGGTGGCGCCGGCGATTGTGTTCTCTTTTTTTGCAGTAGTCGCCTTCGTCAGCTTGGTATCCTTCTCGGGATACCAAACCGCGGTCGCGGGTTCATTGTCCGTGCCGACTGTGATGTGGACCGCGCCGCCCGTTCCCATGATAAGCTCGCCGAACTCGGTGCGGGTCGCGTTGAACAGCGGGAGATGCTGGCTGGTAGTGATTGCGGAGTAGACCAGCTTCTGCCCCTTCGGATAGCGGTAGATGAGCTGGATTTCGTCGAAGATGTCGCGGCCGTCCTTCCAGTTGAGCAGCTCGCCGACGCCGAGGACGTACTCGGGATGTGAACCGAAGATCATGTCGGCGACGTCGATCTGGTGCGATGCCAGCTCGGCCGTAAGGCCGCCCGAGTATTTACGGAACAACCG
>DASSSG010000007.1:0-3759 GCA_035708545.1 Bryobacteraceae bacterium
CTCAGGATGGCACCAATTGTGTGGCGTTCCATAACGGCGACGTGGACGGCGTCGCGCGCAGAGAGCAAGGACGGCTGTTGCGTGATCTCGGCAGCGCGCACGACGTCCCCCTTCTCGATTGCGAAAACTTCATCGACCACATCCAGAATCGCTCGAAGCGCCGGCTCGATGGCGTCCCGCTTATTTATCGCGGTGTAGCGGTGAAGGATTTCCTGCAGCACTTCGGCATCAGGCGCTCGAGCAGAATCTGCGAATCCGCCTTGTGCGGATGTGCCGCTCCGACGAGATACATCGGAACGTCCGAATCAATAAAGATCAACTCCGGTAACCCCGTTCGATTTCGTCAAGCATATCTTCGATATTGGCCGTCGGAAATGCAAATCCGGCGGCTCGGCGAACTGCCTTCAATTTGGTGTCCGAATCCGTCGCCGGTTTGGGCAGACGCGCCTCGCGGAGCGTCGGCGGGACTCACTCCCCGACCGTAATCCGCTCGTTTCGGGCGAGACGTTGTATTTCCATCATTTCGCGATCCGGAACGAGCACCTGGAGTCGCTTACTCATAAGGTGAGTATATTATGCTGAACGCGGGAGCCGGCTCTGCCAGCGGCAGAACGACACTAATCAGGTGCCCGCGCCGACTTGCAGCGGCTGGGAACAAGCCAACGAGATTTTGATCTAAAGACACGTGCACTGTGTTTGTATGGTCATCGCGTATTTCGGATTCTCGAACGCCGATATCCCGCCGAGAACCATCCGTCTTGAAATCAACGAGTGGAGGAACACCAGCTGGGGCTTTCACGCCATCGAACGCCATCGCACCCGGTGTGTGATTGCGGTGTCGCGGGACGGATCTCGTGCGAACGACTGTGAGTCTGAGGAATTTCACCACGTCTTCGTTCCGGGCCGGCGTTGGCGCGGGCATGGCGTGTATCTTCGTCCGCGACACGAAGGATTCGTCATCGACGATCAGAACCGCACGATTCAGGCCGTTCCCTGCGTCTGCGAGTGGGAGACACAGCAGCCCGGTCGCATTCACCACGACTGCGCCGACGTAGCTCAGGTCCCGGCTGACCTCAGCCGAGAGGGTCGGAACGGGCAGTGTCGCTGGTCACAGCACTGTGCGCTATCGCGGTATCGACGATCGGGGAGTTGTGACTGAGCTGGCGCTCGCACCCGCAGCTCAGTGCGAAATCATGGAGGAAATCACAACATACCCGGGCACGTTTGGTATCCCCGGAGCGCGGTGGCATTACCGCGTCACTGCTTATGTTCCCGGTGAGCCCGACCCAAAGCTCTTCAGTTTACCGGCGAGTTACTCGATGCAATTAGCCGAGCGCTCGCCACCGCCATGAAACTTGAAGTCAGCCGCCTCGCAGCAAGCCATGCAGCACCACAGCGGGATGCACCGCGGCTTCACCGGTGAAATCGCGAATCTGCTGGCGGCACGAGGTACCTCCGGCGACCACAATGGTGGAGCCTGCCTTCTCCCGGATCTGTGGGAAGAGGTGCCGCTCGCCGATGAGGCGAGACACTTCGTAGTGATCTCTCGTGTATCCGAACGATCCGGCCATGCCGCAGCAACCCGAGCCGGCATCGATCACGGACGTACCGGGGATGCGAGCCAACAGCGCTTTGGCTGGCGGCAGAAGTCCCATCGCCTTCTGGTGACAGTGACCGTGGAGGAGGATTTTCGGCGGTCCGGGGCCCAGGACCAGGCGCAGGCGCCCGGCCTCGAGCTCGCACACCGCGAACTCCTCAAACAGTACTGAAGCGCGCGCGACGACGGCCGCTCGCTGGCGCTCGTCGCCTCGCAGCAGGGCCGGCGCGTCCTCGCGCACCGCCGACAGGCAACTCGGCTCGCAGAACACGATCGGTTTGCCCGCCGCCGCGGCCTCATACAGCGCGGAAGCATTCCGTCGAGCCTGCTCGCGAGCCTCGCGCAGCAGTCCTTTTGAAATCAAGGGACGCCCGCAGCAATGATTCGGGGCGAGTGCGATTTTCTGCCCTCCCGCTTCGAGCACGTTCCAGGCAGCAATACCGATCTCCGGATCGTAGTAATTCGTGAACGTGTCATTGAACAGAAGCACCCCCGCGGCTGCGGGGTCGTTGCGGCTCCGCGCCCACTGTGCGAAGGTCGAGCGGCTCCACGGGGGGAGCGTGCGGCGGCGATCGATCCCGAACACGCGCTCGCTTGCACGGCGGACGAACGAGTTTCGCAGCGCGCGATTCGCGAGCGGAGCAACCCGGCTGCCCCACACCGCGAGCCCGTGCGCGTGCGCCATCGCCATCGCACTCAGAGGAATTCCATGCTTTTGCCAGTACCGTGCGAGGAACTCGCTCTTGAAGCGCGCGACATCGACGCCAACGGGACACTCCGCGCTGCAGGCACGACATTCGAGGCAAAGATCCAGCACTTCGTATACACCGTGATCATCGGGGGCCGCACCGCCGAGGTTCCCGTTCATGGCCAGGCGAAGCACGTTGGCGCGGCCGCGCGTCGAGTGCTTCTCCTCGAGTGTGGCCATGTAGGAAGGGCACATCGTACCGTCGAGCTTCTTTCGGCACGCTCCGAGCCCGCTGCACATCTCGACCGCGCCTCCGAAGCCGCCGTAATCGGAGAAGTCGAAGTATGCCGGAGGATCGGGAGTGACGTACCCGGCGCCGAAGCGGAGATTGGCCGTGAGCGGCGGGGGATCGACGATCTTGCCGGGATTCAGAATGCCGTCCGGGTCGAATGTGCGCTTGATGGTCCGGAAGGCTTCGTAGAGCACGGGACCGAACATTTTGCGCAGGAAAGGGCTGCGCACGAGGCCATCGCCATGTTCGCCCGACAGGGCGCCGCCGAATTCGAGCACGAGATCGGAAACGTCGGAAGCAATGGCCTCGAACCTGCGCACGCCTTCTTCGGTCTTGAGATTCACGACCGGCCGGACATGCAGGCACCCGACGGATGCGTGCGCATAGACGCCCGCGGTCGTTCCGTGGCTCCGGATGACAGCCAGGAAGCGTTCGATGTAGTCGCGTAGTTTCTCGGGTGCGACGGCGGTGTCCTCGACGAACGACAGCGATTTCGCATCCTCTTTCATCGCCATCGACAGCCCGAGCGCCGCCTCGCGAAGGCTCCAGATACGGGCCTGCGCCTCCGGTTCGAACGCTCGGTGGAATCGGTATCCGAGACCCTTACTGGCCAGCTCGTGCTCGAGTGCCTCGATCCTGGGCGGCAGGTTCTCTGGCCGCTCATCGTAGAATTCGACGCACAGCAGCCCGCCCGGATCGCCCTCGATGAACGACTCGCGCAGCCGTTGCAGCGCGGCACTCTGCCGCGTGTGCCCGAGAATGAAGCCGTCCATTACCTCCACCGCCGAAGGACTGTGCCGGAGGATCACGGGAGTGGCGGCGAGTGCATCAAGCAACTGCGCGAACTGGATCGCGAGGACCGCCTTCGCTTTCGGAAGCGGCGTGAGTTTCAGTTTCGCCTCGAGAATGACCGCAAGCGTTCCTTCCGAGCCGACGATCAGCTTTGCCAGATTGAACGCCGCCCCGAGACGCGTAAACTCATCGAGGTTGTAGCCGCCGACGCGCCGCAGCACCCGGGGAAACCTTTCCTCGACTTCCTCTCGACACTCCCGGGCGAGCCGCTGCACGGTCCGATAACACTCAGCGGCCAGCGTCTGCTCCGCGCCCGCCCGCTCGAGCTCGTCCGGGGACAGCGCGTGCAGTCGCAGCACGGATCCGTCCGAAAGCACGACCTCCTGCTCG
>DASSSG010000008.1:0-3986 GCA_035708545.1 Bryobacteraceae bacterium
ACTCCGTCGCGAGTTGGCGTACACGGGGCGGGACATCGGGAGCAGAAATGGCCATATCTGATCTTACGGCTTATATAGCCGTAAGATCAACCCCGAAAGCCTGGCCCTATAGCAAAGCCGCATTCTGGTGACGTGCACCCCAGGGCTGTAACCCTCTTGCATAACTCACGTTAAAAGTGTAAGATAAATACACTCTTTCGCCTCGATTGCTTTCTTGAAAGGGGTTGGTGTGTCCGCGCTCCGGACACGTCTTCAATGCATAAGCAGGCCACCAGGAAAGTTCTCGCTGTCCTCGACGACCTCTTCTTCACGGTGAAGATCAAGGATGCCGCTGCTCGTGCAGGTCTCGATGTCGAGTTCCTGAAGTCGGCCGATGCGGTCCTCGAGCGTGCGAAGGACAACCCCACGGTAATCGTCGTGGATTTGAACACGACCAGCGTTCAGCCGCTCGAACTGATCCAGAGGCTCAAGGCCGCCGCCGACCTGCGCCAGATCAGCGTCATTGGCTACGTTTCCCACGTCCAGGGCGAGCTCAAGCAGAAAGCCCACGAAAGCGGCTGCGATATGGTCCTCGCACGCTCCGCGTTCTCGCAGAACCTGCCGCAGATTTTTAAGCGCCACGCCGGTTTGCTGGCCGGCTGACCAACCGGACGGCTTCGGAACTCGTCAATTCTCCCGGGTGTCTAATCCATCGACCTGTATTGCACGATATATTTAGTACTACCGGAGGCTTTATGTTTTTGCCTCGCCACCTTCTCGCCTGCGGCCTGTCGTTGGCCGCGACGGCCGCCGCGCAACTCGTGAGCAAATCCTCGTCCACCGCGGCGCCCGTTGACGTGCCGGCGACGAGCAGCGTCGCTTCACCGAAGCCGCAGAGCCTCACGCCGGAAATGCGCGGCGACATCTTCATGGCCCGGAAGATGTATCGCGAAGCGGCCGAGATGTACGGGCAGGCCGGCGCGCAGACTTCTCCCGTACTCGCGAACAAGCTCGGCATCGCGCACCACCAGATGCTGCAGTTCGATATCGCGCGCAAGCACTACCAGCGCGCCATCAAGCTCAACCCGAAATACGCCGAAGCCATCAACAATCTCGGCACGATCTACTACGCGCAAAAGAGCTATCGCCGCGCGATCGGCCAGTACAAGCGCGCGCTGAAACTCACTCCCGAGTCGGCTTCCATCTACAGCAACCTCGGATACGCGCAGTTCGCGCGCAAGCAGTACGGTCTGGCGATGGAGAGCTTCAACAAGGCGCTCGAGCTCGACCCGCAGGTGTTCGAACGCCGGAGCACCCAGGGCGTCCTGCTTCAGGAGCGAAGCGTGGAAGAGCGCGCCAAATTCTACTACTACGTCGCGAAAGCCTATGCAAAGCGCGGCGTCAATGATCTGGCTCTGCTGTACGTTCGCAAAGCCATCGAGGAGGGTTTTAAAGAGCGCGACAAGTTCAAAGAGGAACCGGAATTTGCCGCCCTTCGGGAGCTTCCCGAATGGGAGCAGCTCATGACCATGGAGTCGCGTGTCCTTTAGACGGGCACTCCTCCTCACGTTTTCTTGTCTTTTCTTTTTCGCAGTCCTCGGTGGCTGCTCCCGTGGCGAGGCAAACCGCAGCGAGCGCCTCGCGCTGCTGCCGTTTGAGAACCTGACGCCCGACCCGCAGCTCGACTGGATGACGCATGCGGTGCCGGGCACACTCGCGGTGCAGCTGGCCTCGGCAGCCGGCCTGACCGCGACGGCAGTCGGCGCGCCACGCGACGTGCAGGCCACGCGCGCCACACGCGCCTTGTTCGGATACTTTACCCTTACGGGCACGCGTTTACGCGTGGCGGCGCAGCTCAGAGACGTCACGCGCCAAAACACGATCAGGACCATCGCGGTCGAGGGTGATCTCTCTGCCGGCATCCTGCCGCTCATCGACCGCATCGCGCGGGAGTTGGACGCAAACGTGGAGCCTGCCGCGCATCGAAACCAGACCGCGACCCGCGACTACTGGCTGGCCGTCACGAACGACGACCCGGCGCAGCGCCGCGAACTGCTTCGGCGCGCCCTCACGGCCGATCCCGCCTTCGCTCCGGCTCATTTTGCGCTGGTGCAGTCAGCCGTCGCGGCGGGCGATCAGCAGGCAGCATCCGCCGCGCTGGTCGAAGCCCGGCGCGCTTCTCCGGGGTTCACCGCTTTCGAGCGCGCCCGTCTCGATCTGCTCGACGCTCGGGCGCGTCAGGATACCGGCGCGACGCTGCGTGCGCTCAACGCGCTAACGCGCCTCACACCCGCCAACGATGACGTCTGGCGCAGTCTTGGCGAGCTCGAAATGTCGCGCCGCAATTTCGGTCCGGCGGCGGCGGCGCTGGAGCGAAGCCTCGCGTCGGATCCCGGCAACATCTCGGCGCTGAACTCGCTTGTTTACACCAGAACCTGGATGGGTGATCTGGATGGCGCGCGCCACGCGCTCGCGCGATATGGAGAGAGCGCGCCGGGCGACGCGAACGTCCAGGACACGCATGGCGACGTTCACTTCTATTTTGGCCGCTTCGCGGAGGCGGAAAAATATTACCTCGAGGCGCATCGCATCAATCCGGGCCTGCTGGCCGGCGGTGACCTGTATCGGGCTGCGCTCTCGGCCCGCTTTGCCGGTGATCTCAGGCGCGCCGACGGGCACTTCGCAAACTGGCTCGCATTTCGCAAGGCCGGCGGCGATCCACTGCTCGCCGTGCGTGAAGCGGTCTGGGAGGCTTCGACGGGCCGGCTGAACCAGGCGCGCACGCGCCTCAGGCAGTTCGTTCGAATGCCGCCGTCCAGCGTGGAGGTCGGCGCTGCCGCCGCATCCCAGCTTGCGCTGTTCGATAAAGCGGCCGGCGAGCGCGCGCTCGCTCCGGCAGCGCCGGTCAGCGCGTCCGCGGCGGTGGCGTCCTTCCTGTGCCAGGCCGACGCAGGCGCAGCCGAATGGGCGCAGCGCGCCCGCGCGCTTCCGGCGGCAGTGCGCGACGCGCTGCTCGGTTATGCACTGTTGCTCAACGGCCACTTCGGAGAAGCGGTTCCGGTCTGGCGTTCTGTATACCAGGCCACTCAGCCCGCGGCGGAATCGGACGCGCGCGTAATGTTTGCATGGGCGCTGTCGGCGAGCGGCCGCCGCGGTGAAGCCGCGGCACTACTTGTGCGCGCGCCGATTTCGGGCCGCGCCGCGGAGCCAGGCCTGACCTTTCTCACGTGGTCGAAGTACGCGGAACTGGCTCGAAGGCAGTGATCAGCGTTGATAACCCGCTGCAGGCTCACAGCGTGCCCGAACACGCGAAGCTGTCTTCCTCGCCAGGTCAGCGGTTCGCCGGCTCCCAGGGACGCGCGGGCACGCCGTGATCGCGATCCTCGACACGATCGTACAAGTGCGCGTTCGAGACGGTGCCGAGGCCCTCGTTGTAGAGACTGGTCAGCCCGAGCGCCTCTCTCAAATCTTCCTGAAAGTCGTGCAGCGCTTTGAGATGGGCTGCCAGCGCGGGCATCTTTCTGCCGCCCGGGGTCAGCAGAAATTTCTGGAACCCCGCGTCGACGAGAAGCGCGATTTCATCGCCGACAATCACCCCCGCCCGGTGTACCCTCGGCCGCCCTGCGCCCGCGATTTCTTCGATAACGGCGGCACACCCGTGCCGGCTTGCGCGTGCTCTCCCGGAGGCTTCGGGTTTCACTTCGAAACCGGACTCGCGTACGCGTTGCAGGTAATCGTCAAAGGAGAGTTTGCGCGGCTTCTCGCGCCGGAAGAACATCACTCAAAGTATAAGATGCGGCGCGGATGCCGGGGTGCAGCAGGTAGAATGCGATCTGCATGCCGTACATCCTCGCCCTCGATGAAGGCACCACCAGCGCTCGCGCGGCGCTCTACAACGATCGTGGCCAGCGGCTGGCGATGCACTCGGAACCGCTGGCATGCGAGTATCCACAATCTGGCTGGGTGCAACAGAACGCCGAAGACATCTGGCAGCGGCAACTCGCGGC
>DASSSG010000009.1:0-2105 GCA_035708545.1 Bryobacteraceae bacterium
GGTTCTGCGGCGCGGCATTGCCATTCCTCCCCGCCGGCCAGCCGGCGGCACAACGAGGTTAGCAGCTAGGACCTGCACATTTCATGCAGATTTGCCGCAAGCTCACGATACATGCGAGGCGCGATTCAGCGCGGGACAGAAATCCTCAACGTTGAAAACGACCTCACAGTCGCAATAAGCCGCCGTGATCGGCTAACCACGATTGCAGCGCTACCGGATCAATCTGGCGACATTGGACGAATTCCAGAGTCAATCGCAAGGTCTGATCGCAGCCTCCCTCCGAAAGCCTCTCGTCGACGTAGTTCAACATTTCCCGAAGCGTTCGTTGCGGAGCCGGCAAAGTGGCGAGGGATTGGTCGAGCTCGTTCGCACGGAGCTGGTGCCGGATCTGTTTCCGCCGCCGCTGCTCGTGTTTCGTGGGCACGTCACGATTATGCATGAGATCGCAGCTCTCATGCGAAGACCGAATAAACCATAAGCTTGCCAAACGGCAGATTTATGGTTTAAGTCACACTCGCTGGTGGTCCGGCGTATCGGGTTAACTCTTAAATCCATAGTTGACAAGTTCGAGGAACCGGTGTACAAAGTTTGAAATGAGTCTTAATTCCTTAGTTGTGAGGCGCGCACGGTGGCACGCAAACCCTCGCCTAACCTGACCGAGGCGGAACTCCGCCTGATGAACGTCCTCTGGGACCGGCGCGCAGCAACCGTGGCCGAGGTCACCGAGGCGCTCCCGCGGGACCCGGGGCTGGCCTACAACACGGTGCTCACTACACTTCGCATTCTCGAGGACAAGGGCTACGTGCGGCACACGAAACCCAAAGAAGGACGAGCATTCGTGTACCGCCCCGTCGTAGAACGCGAAGAGGCGAGCCGCAACGCCGTGCGTCACGTCATCAGCCGTTTCTTTCGGGATTCTCCCGAGCTGTTGGTTCTCAATCTGCTCCAGGACAGCGAACTCAGCGAGCGGGAACTCCAGCGCATCCGCAAACTCATCGAGGAATCAAAGCGATGACCGAGCTGCTGCAACTGATAAACGACGCCGCCACGGCGGCGCTGATCGCCTGGCTGAACACCATATGGGCGGCGGTTACGGCGGCCGCCGCTGTTTTCGCCTGCACGAGCCGGTCGCGCCGCCTGAACGCCGCAACCCGTCACGCCCTCTGGTGGGCTGTCGCTGCGTTCGTCATTACCGTGCCGCTGCTGTACGGGACTGCCAACCGAGCGAAGCCGCCGCAGCCGGCCGAACTTCCTGCCAGTATGGCTGCCGGTTCGGACGCGGTCACGCCGGTGGTGCCGGCTCCAGTATCGGCCGCCGCCGACTCGCGACCGTTGCTCCTTCTACCCGCATTGCCGTGGGACTGGAATGCAGGGCGTGTCCCTTTGGCGATGTTTGGGGTTTGGTTGGTATTGTTCACGGTTCAGATGGTCCGAGTGGCCTCGAGCTACCGGTGGCTGGGACGGCTCAAGCGCGAGGCGCGAGCGGCCCCGGCAAGGTTGCGTGGTGAATTCGACGAGTGGGTGCTCGCGACAGCCGTGCGCCGGCCTGTCCGGCTGCTCGTTTCCGATGCCATCGAATCCCCGGTGGCGGTCGGGTTTCGCGACGCCGCTGTCATCCTGCCTGCGTCGATCGTCGATGGACTGGAACAGCAGGATATCGACCACGTGCTGCTCCACGAGCTCGCACATATCGCGCGTCGGGACGACTGGACAAATCTGCTCGCCCGTCTGCTGACCGGCGCGCTCGCCATGAACCCCGTGGCGCTGTTCGTGCTGCGGCGCATCGACCGCGAGCGTGAGATCGCATGTGACGATTGGGTAGTCGCGGCCACGGGAGCGGCTCGTGAGTACGCAGCCAGCCTCTCACGCCTGATCGAGTTTCGCCTGGCACGGCGGCGGATGCTGCTCGCGAGCGGCGTCGCCGGCCGCGGAACTCAAATATCCGATCGCATATCCCTGCTTCTCGAGAGCGGACGTGACTTTGCGGGGCGCATGTCGCCCGTTGGCATGGGTGGTGCGTTGCTGGCACTGACGATCCTGCTGGCCGTTTGCACCGTCGCGCCGCCATGGATCGTGTCTGGGCAGGAGGCGGTGCCTGCTGCGCC
>DASSSG010000010.1:0-2727 GCA_035708545.1 Bryobacteraceae bacterium
GGCTTCGAGGTCGAGACCGAGGTGTCGCGTGACGGCGGCGCCCTCGCGCGGCTGCGTGGGAGGCGCGGTGCCGGTGTGAGAGGCGTTGAGCTCTCCGATCATCTCATTGATCAGGTTCAGCAGCTCCTGCCGATCACCGACGTGCTCGACGAGCGGCTGATATTTGGCACGCGCCGCGTCCCAGTCACGGCCGTGCATTTTCGGGTCGTAGAAACGATACTTCATCGTGCGCCAGGCATCGCCGAACATCTCGGCCCACTCCGCGGACCTGTCGATCTTCACGCGCGCGTTGAAGTTGATGCGCTTGCGCGCCGGAGGCGAAGCGGCCGCACTCGAGGCTGCCGTGCTCGAGCCGGATGTAGCCAAAGCAGACGCGGGAACGGGCACCGAGTAGATGCCATCGGCCTCCATGAAGTAGATGGTTCGGCTATCACCCGTGAAGTTCAGGTTCGAGATGGCGGCGCGCTCGAGGCCGCCGCGCGCGGGCGGAGCCTCGGCCGTGTCCACGCCGGAGGGGCTGGAAGCGGTGATGCGCGTCTGGCGCTTTCCATCGTCCTGAATCGTGTACAGCGTCGAAACCGAGCGGGTGCCCGCGGGCTCGCGCGTGACAAATGCGAGCGTGCGACTGTCGCGAGCGGGCTCGTAGCTGAAGATGGGTGCGGCGGAACGAGTGACCTGACGAGTGCGCCGCTTGAGGCCGGCGAAGTCGATGTTCACCGGCGTGACCGGCTGCGGTTTGGCTGCTTCGGGCCGGCGCGGCTGGTCGCCGGCCTGCTCGGCGGGTTCGGGCCGCTCTTCGGGATCATCCGGGTCGCGCTCCTGCCTTTCGAGCAGGGCGCAGTAGATGTTCATCGCCGGGAAAACCGGATTTGCGCTCGATTGCTGACCGGAGCCCCCCATCCGGACGAAGTAAAGCTTCTTCCCGTCCGCGGAAAAGCGCGGGTTCGATTCGTTGTAGACATCGAAGCTCGCGCGGCGCTCTTCGCCGCCGGCTGAGGGAACCAGCCAGATGTCGCTGTCGCGTGTAATCGGGTCGCGAGAATGCAATCCACTTTCCATCGGGCGACCACACGGGCCCGCCGATGCTGCCGAACTTGGAGGTCGCGAGCTCCGCGAGTTGTTTTGTCTCGAGGCTCATTGTATACAACTTCGACTCGGAGGTCGTGAAGGCGATGTGCTTCGAATCGGGCGACCAGCGGTAACTGAACTTGAGCGCATCAAGATCGGTG
This sequence comes from Bryobacteraceae bacterium, assembly GCA_035708545.1. Lineage (GTDB taxonomy): Bacteria > Acidobacteriota > Terriglobia > Bryobacterales > Bryobacteraceae > DASSSG01. Next base: position 1,230 of record DASSSG010000010.1, read on the forward strand.
AGCTTCCGGGGCTCGGCGCCGCTGTCGGCGGATGCTACATACAGTTCTTCGCGTCCGCTGCGATCGGAGATGAATGCGATCTGCTTCCCGTCGGGCGAATACGACACATTCTGGTCGCGTGCGGGATTCTCCGTGATCTGGCGAACATCCCCCTCTTCAACCGGGGCAGTGAAGATTTCCCCGTGTATGGCAAAGGCGATGCGCCGGGCATTCGGCGCGAGGTCGAAATCATCGGCGCGGGACGCAAACGTGCGCGCCTCACTCATGCTGTCCTGCGTCTCGGCCGCGATATTCAGCCTGATCGGCGCCGTTCTGCGGGAAGCAATATCGAGCTTCCAGATGCCGAAGTCATGCTCGAACGCGATCACCTTGCCATCGGCGCTGATCGAAGGCCAGCGCACGTCGCCGGTCCTGAATGAGGTAACACGTTCGGCCTTGCCGCCCTTCTCCGACACACGCCAGATGTTCGAAATGTCACCCTCGCGATCGCTGACGAAGTAGATGTGGCCGTCCCGTGCCCACACAGGCCAGGAGTCGATCCCATCGAAGTCGGTCAGGTCGGTGAACTTCCTCGATGCGATGTCCATGACGGTGACATCGCTTTGAAATGCGCCGCGATAATACTTGCGCCAGTACGACCCCGACTTACGATTGATCGCGAGCTTCGTTCCGTCGGGCGAGTACGTCCCCCACAGGCCGATGTCGGGCCCGGCGCTGCGCTCCAGTCCGCCTTCGGCTGGGACGGTGTAGAGCTTCGGCATGAAGTCCTCGTTGCGGTTCGACGAGAACAGAATCTGTTTCGAATCGGGCGACCAGGCGAGGACGTTATCGTCCGCTGAATGAAAGGTGAGCTGCCTCGGCTGGCCGCCCTCGGCCGGGACGATGTACACGTCCAGGTTGCCGTTGCGATCGCTCGAGAATGCGATCGATCGGCCGTCGGGCGACCAGCGCGGGTAAACATCGCGAGCACCGTGGGCGGTGATGCGCTGCACATTCGTGCCATCGTCGTTGGCAGTCCAGATATCGCCGAGATACGCGAAAGTGACGCGCCCGTTATGCCAGTGAGGATAGCGTACGAGCAGAGCCTCGCGGGCCGTGGCCAGGGCAGAAATCAGAAGCAGAAGCGCGGGTATGCGAGTCATTGAACTTCCGGTTGGTTCTTGCATCATAACGCCTGCCGGCAATGGCGGAAGTCTGTGACAATGTGAGTTTCTGTCCGTCTAACGCTGCTTACCGTGCGACCTTCAGTCCTGACCTGTAGTCTTTTCGCAGCACTCAACGCCTCTGCCGTTTTCGCGGGAGACTGGCCGCGATTCCGAGGACCGAACGGCACGGGGATCGCCGATGCAAAGGATCTGCCGCAGGAGGTCGGACCCACGAAGAATCTGGCGTGGAAGAGTGCGCTGCCGCCGGGCTACTCCTCGCCCGTGGTCACGGCGAAGTCTGTGTTTGTCACCGCGCACGAAGATCAGAAGCTGTACACGATCGCCATCGATCG
>DASSSG010000011.1:0-4917 GCA_035708545.1 Bryobacteraceae bacterium
GCCGATGAATCAGCGCGAGTGCTCGACAGCGTGCGTTACTCGGACGAGGCGGAACTGGCCGCCGCGCAGGAATGGCTCGAGCTCGGCGTCCGCCTGCCGAGCGCAGACGAAGTCGGTGCGGCGCGCAAGCTCCTCGCGAACACACCGAAGCAGGGCCAGTTGACCGATCAGCCGCTCGTCTACGCGCGCGAGACCGTCATCCTCTCAGAAACGTTTCCGCGCATAGAGCGCGTGCCCGTGCAGGCGCTGCGGATCGGCGACACCGGATTGGTCGGCTTTTCGGGCGAGCCGTTCGTCGAACTCGGTCTGGAACTCCGCAGGAAGAGCGCGTTCCGCCAGCATTTTCTGATCGGGCTGTCGAACCATCACGTCGGCTACGTGCCGACCGTCGAGGCCCACGAGCTCGGCGGTTACGAGGCCTGGCGTGCGAAGACGAGCTATCTCGAAAAAGACGCAGCGCCGAAGGTCGTAGCCGCAGCACTCCGGCGCCTCGCAGCGATCGCTACCTAATAAGCTCCAGCTCCGGCACTGCCGCCCCGGAGCTTCGTCAGCAGCCGCACCGCGAACTTAACATCATCGAGGTGCGACAGGCCTTCCTTGTGCCGTTCGTCCATATCCTGATCGAGCGAGACCTCGCGCTCGATCACCAGCGGCCCGCGATAGCCGATGTCTTTCAGCGTCTGGACGAAACGGTCCATCCCGACCGAGCCCTCGCCGATCGGCATTTCCGTTCCGAGCGCATCCGCATTGTCCTTCGGCGGCCAGTTGCCATCCTTGCAGTGCACGCTGATTACTTCCGGAGCCATGATGCGCAGCGCCCCGATCGGCTCAGCCGTGCCGTAGAGAATCATGTTCGCCGGATCGAAGTTGATCTTCAGGTTCGGCCGCTGGACCGCCTTGATGAAGTGCATCATCGTCGGCGCGGTCTCCTGCCCGGTTTCAAGAGCGAACCTCATCCCGTGACCCGCCGCGTGGTCGCACAGGCGGCGCACGATGTCGCGAACCGCGATGAAGTCCGGATTGAATTCATCTTCGGGCACGAAGCCGATGTGGCAGGCGAAGATACCGATACCCATGGCGGCCCCGGTATCGATGATCTGTTTCGCACGCACCTCACGCGCGGCGCGCGTCGTCGGCGGAATGAAGCCCACAGTGCGGGCGACCGTCGGTTTGTCGGCGTAGCTCTCGCCCTCGAATGCGGCCCAGATCGACGTAATCGCGAAATTCTGTTCCTCGGCGGCGGCGCGCCAGTCCCGCGCTATCCCATCGAGCTTCACGTGCCCCGCGAAGCCGAGATGGCCGCAGTTCATCCCGATCGCCTTCACGGCCCCGATCGTCTTCTGCGGGTTCTTCTCACCCCAGAACATCAAGCCAATTTCCAGTTCTTCAGGAGCTCTCATGGTCCTCTCTTTCTCTGTTTTCAGCGAGCACGCGGCGAAGATACTCTCACCAGGTTCCTTGAAATGGCACGCGCTGCGGTGACCAGCTCGCCCACGACGCGCTCATTCTTTTTCGGATTGAAACGCGAGGTCGGTCCGGAAATGCTCAGCCCGGCAACCGCGACGCCGTGCGCGTCCAGCACCGGGGCGGCGACGCAGCTCGCCAGAGTCGTGACCTCGCCCTTGTCGAGTGCGTAGCCACGCTCGCGCACGCGCCTGAGCTCCTTTCGCAGCTCCTCCGGATCGGTGATCGTGTTAGGCGTAAAGCGCGTAAGTTCGCGGTTCGTGACGAGGCTGTCCACCAGCTCCGACGGCGAGAACGCAAGAATCGTTTTGCCGAGCGCGGTCGCATGAGCGGGCGCGGATGCACCGGCGCGCTCGCTGAACCGCAGCGCGTACTCACTCGGAACCACCTCAAGGTATACGACCTTGTCGAGCGAGAGCTGGCCGAGATTCACGGTCTCGCCGAATTTATCCCGAAGCTTCAGCATGTACGGCAGGGCGGCGGCCTTCAGTCCCTCCACGGTCGCTGTCGAGTTGGCCAGCGACCCGAGCTTGGGGCTGACGTAATACTCACGCGCGTTGCGCAGCACGTACCCGTTGAACACCAGCGTCGTCAGGATGCGAAACACAGTTGATTTCGCAATGCCTGTCTTCACCGTCACCTCATTCAGGCTGAGCGAGCCCTCGCGCGACAGCTCCTCGAGTATCTTCAGCGTGCTGTTCACTACCGGCACGAGATACCTCGGATCGGGGCCGACCCTGCTTTTGGAGCGCTTGCGTTGCGCCGTTGCCTGCTCGGGCATGGTGCTGTTCAGGATAGCACCTCGTTTCAATAGAGAACCGCTTCTATTTGGAGCGATACATCCCAATCAGGAGTCTGATCGCCGCATCCGAGAGCATCTCGCCGCCTCCCGGCGCGAAGCGCGCGCTGATCACCTCGTACGCGCCTTCCGGGAATGCCTTTCGATTCGGAACGTAACTGATGGCGCCGCTGCCCGACTGCTCGCTCATGATCGTCTGCCGGAACGGCGAGTTCTGCTTGACCGCGAGCCCGAGTTCGACGAAGACGTCGCCCGGCATGCCCACCCACGCGACCTCGTCGCCCAGCGTGATCGCCTGAACCTCGGTGGCGATCGGCTTTCCCCGCAGTTCCGCGACATCGATCACCTTCCACGCATGGACCACGTCGAGGAACGGCGGCGCTCCTGGCTTGCTAAATTTCGCCATCGTTTGCTTCGCCCGCTCGACATCGGCCGCGCTCACTTGCGGCGTGGGTAGCTCGACCGGCTGGGTGCGCACGGCGAGACGTCCAGGCGCGATCGGCCGGACGTGCTGATAGGCATTCAGCACTCTCGCCGCGAGAATTGTCCCGACGCGCGCCGCCTCCGCCGTGCCTCCGAGCTGCCGCGGCTCGTTCAAATCGATGTGATTAATGTTCCCCGACATGCCATTGGTGAACAGCGTCAGCATGCCGGGCCCTTTCGCTTGCGCAAGCAGCTTCGCCAGTACGCCGGGGTAGTCGGAGGATACTTCGCGGCCGGACACGATCGCCACGTGCAGCGCGAAGTTTACATGCGTTGCGATCGGCGTCCCATCGGGCGTGTCGAAGTACACGACGGAAACTTCCGGATCGATCGGTCCGACCGGCCGCACGATGTCGGGGCTGCCGCGACGCGGGTTCATCTGGACACTGCCGTCCCGCATCAGATATCGGCGATTGAAGCTGATCGTATGTTCCCGCTCGGTCGCCGCCCACGCGCGAGCGAGACGCAGGTCGGCCTCCGCGCGGCGAACCGCCTCCGCGATCTTGCCCGGCAACTCCGCCACATATTTTTCGCCGAGTGCTCTGGCTGCATCCGGCACCATAGCGAGAAACAACGGGTGCATCTGCGGACCGGCATGGCAGTGGGTCGAACTGAGGATCACCTGATCGGGACGCAGGCCGGTCGTGGACGCGATGAGCCGCCGAGCTTCCGCTACGATCGGCTGCCGCAGGCTGATCAGATCGCACGCCATCATGGCAGCCTTCACGCCGTCCACTTCGAGCACGATCGCCTTGGCGAACAGATCGTCGTGAATCGCTGCCGCCGGCGTCAGCCCATAGGAACTCCCGATCGGCGCGCCAACCGGAGGCGTAATCGATACGGCCGCGCGTCCGACACGCAGCTCTGCGCGGATCGGGAGCGTACATAGCGCGAGAACCAGAACCAGACGGATCATGATTGGTTGCGGCTCACTTGCTGTATTCGTATGGTATTTCCCACATGTAAAGGACACAGCGGTTCACACGCCTGTGTTCTGCACGGGTCGCTTCGTCCCGCTCAATTCGCGCGCGGCCTCTCCGCCTTGTCGATTACGATCACTTCGACCGGCTCGTTGCCGGGTACCAGGCGCAGCCCCAGCTGTTCCTCAACCGCCTGAAAAATGGACGGCGCGCCCGTATTCGCGAGTGCCGCCGGCGCCTCGACCGGAAAAATCGCCCCATCGCAAACATGCTTTTCACCCGGCGCTGGGGACCAGTCGAGCATGAAGAGAAACAATCCGGGTAGGTCCGTTTTGTTCAAGACAGGCCGGCCGAGGCAAAGCGAGAGCCGTGTTGCGAAACTCTCCAGCGAAGTATTGCGAAGATGCAAGACACCCCGGCGCAATTGTATGACCTCGCCTCTGGCGTCCAGATGAGGATCTGGCCGCAGCCGGAGACCTGTGCCGGCCAGTGTCAGTTCGTAGACCGGCATCACGATCTTCTCGCGATGGGATTTCAGTTGAAAGCGATCTTCCAGCGCCTTCATCAGTATTTGTCCGAACTGCCGCGCCCAGTCGCCTGCAGGTTCGAATTCAAGCCTGAAGTCCCAACGCTCTGTGCTGGCCCACGCCGGCCCTCCCGTCACCAGAAACTCCGGCACACGATGTGCCGCCATGACGAGCTCTTTCAGTGTGATTCCGTTCACCCCCCACGGACCTGGTGGAATATTCACACTTCTTCGTCGCGCATTGCTGTCCGTAGCCGGCTTCACGATGGCGACGTTGTATCGCGGGGGCTCGTCTGCGGTCTGTCCGAAGACCGCGACGACCGGAAAGATGAAAAGCAGACGCAATCGCACAAAAGAATGACGTGCGAAGTGCAGATGGCGTTGATCTCGACCAGGACCTGTCGAGATTCCTATGGCGCAGCTCCGTTTCCGTTGAGCGCGCGGCGAACAGCCGCCAGCGTCTCGTCGATCGCCCGCTCGTCATGCGCCGTCGATACGTACCAGCGCCCGTCCTGCAGAACCAGGACGCCTTCATCCAGCAGCGCGACGGCAAACTGCGTGTACAGCGCCGAATCCGCAGCCACCGTGTCACGGTAATTCCGTGCCGGTCGGTCCATAAACGATACATGAAACACCGGTCCCTCGCCCGAAGTGATCACCGGAAGGTCCGCTGCTCGCAACTCGAGCTCGAGCCCCCTGCGGAGCCGCTCGGAATGGGCACGCAG
>DASSSG010000012.1:0-3872 GCA_035708545.1 Bryobacteraceae bacterium
CGCGCGTGCCCAGCTCACCGGCCGCGATTGCTACGGCCTGAGCGTGATTTCCCGAGGAAAAGGCAACCACGCCCCTCTTCAGGTCGCGCGCGGGAATTTGCCGGAGAAAATTCGCCGCTCCGCGAATCTTAAAGGCACCTCCGCGCTGGAACATTTCGCATTTAAAAAAGGTGGCCACGCCTGCTTCGGCATCGAACAGCCGCGAGGTCAGGATTGGAGTTCGTCGTGCAATGCCGCGAATACGCTCGGCCGCATCTCGAACATCGGCCGCCACCATCAGTAGCCCGCCTGCTTATCGACGATGTTTTCCAGCGGCTTACCCCTGACGAAATGCTCAAAGTTACGGAGGAACAGCTCCGTGGCGTTTTCCATCCACACCGGAGTGTGATCGGCACAATGCGGGGACAGCAGAACGTTCTCCAGACGCCAGAACGGGTGTTCGGTGGGCAGCGGCTCTTCATTGAAAACATCGAGCGCGGCGCCGCGAATCCGGCCCCGCTGGAGCGCGTGGACCAGCGCCCGCTCGTCGACGACCGGCCCTCGTCCCACATTGATCAGCACCGCGTTAGCTTTCATGACCGCGATCTCCGTCTCCCCGATCAGACCGGCTGTCTCCGCGGTTGCGGGCGCTGCCACGAGCACGTAATCCGATGCAGCCAGCAAAGCGTTCCGTTCCGCACGTGTGTGCCTGCGGCCAACGCCCCGTACTTCCATGCCGAACGCGCGCGCCAGCTCTGCGGAGGCGCGGCCGATCTCGCCGTAGCCAACAACGCCGAGCACATGCCCGTGTAGTTCCTCGATATCGAACGGTTCCCAGCGTGCCGCCGCCTGGTTTCGCAGCATGCGCCGCAGATCTTTGGCGAAAAACAATATGGCCGCAACCACGAACTCCGCCAGAGATCGTTTGTGAACGCCGCGCGCGTTGGTCAGTGGAACCGGGCTGGCGCAGAGCTCGGGAAAGAGCGCTTCTTCAACTCCGGCTGCCATCGAGTGCACCCATTTCACATTCCGAGCGAGCGGCCAGATCTGGCGCAAGAGCGTCCCGTCTCCAAGGCAGTGGAAGATGACATCAGCTTCAGGAGCGGCATCCACGAGACCCTCGAGCCTGTCGCTTACCGTGATCGTGGTTTCTTCCGGCAGACGTTCGAGCATGACCAGATGTCGCGCGAGAGGATTGGCTATGACAAGTAGCCGCATTACATTCACGCTACACTGGGGACGTGGACGATGTCTGCACCTGCGGTGCAAGAGTCCTCTCCGACGCGCGTTTCTGTCACAAATGCGGCAGGCCGCTGCGTGACGACGTGGCAGCCGAAGAAGCCGCGCAGGCCGCCGCAGCGTCAGTGCTTCCGCTGCCGCCGGCCACCCAGCCGGTTCCGATCGGGTTCCGTAATTCAACCGCGGTCCGTGTGGCGCTGCTCACGGCGCTGCTCACGTGCGTGGCTTGTGTGGCCGCCGTGCCGATCCTGGTTGCGGCAGCCTGGCTGCTCACCTTCGTGCTGATTGCAGGCGGCGTTGCGTCGGTTTACCTGTATAACCGGCGCACGGGTCATCCCGTCACGATCGTCGGGGGTGCCCGGATCGGCTGGCTCACCGGGGTATTCTGCTTCGTCATTCTCATCCTGATGTTGACCCTGGTATTTGCAATGGTCGCCAGCATGGGCGTAGAGCAGGTGGCCCGGGAGCTCGCGAACACGACCGGTGGACAGGCGCAGGCCGACCAGTTCCGCGAGATCATGGCGAGCCCGGCGGCGATCATTTTCGGAGTGCTGGCGTGGTTCGTCCTGCTTACGTCCCTGCCGACGATCGGCGGCGCACTCGGCGCCAAGGTGTTTGAGCGCCTGTAACTCGTCTCCGCTGTCAGACAGGTTTCGTCCAGTACTTCACGAGCGCGACGCCGGCGAAGATCATCATCATCGCAACTGCTTCGCGCATCCCGAACGGCTCGCGGTAAAAAACCCATCCAAGAAAAACCGCGACAACGGGATTCACGTACGTGTAGGTGGAAACAACAGCGACGGGCAGTTTGTTCAGCGCGTACACGTAGGCGCTGTAGCCGACAATCGATCCAAACACCACCAGGTACACAAGAGCGGCGACTCCGCGAGGGTTCCACTCGACTGCACGTTCGTCAATGAGCGCGGCGGGCGCCACAAACGCGAGCCCTGTGGCTACCTGCTGGATGGCGCCACTGACGATGGGGTGGGCGCGCGCCGGGTGCCGGCGCTGCAGCAGCGAACCGGTAGTCCAGCACACCGAACCGAGCTGCAAAACGAGAAATCCCTTCAGGAGGCTCGCCTGGAATCCCGATCCGAAGGCAGCGGGTGCGACGAGCATCAGGACGCCGGTGAATCCGACAGCGATGCCCGCGAGCATCGGGATGTGAAGCCGCTTGCCGCCGGGCAGCAGGTGTTCGACACCGACCATCCAGAAAGGCCCGGTAGTAATAAACAGCGCGGCCAGACCGCTCGGGATCCATTGTTCGGCGAAAACAAGGGTCCCGTTTCCACCACCGAGTGCCATCACGCCGTAAAAAGCAGTCATCCAGAGCTCGCGGCCGCGCGGCAGGTGCGCTCGCAGAAGTACCGCCGCGATAACGAGTACCACTCCCGATAACAGGAATCGCAGCGAGATCATCACAAGCGGCGGGAACGACTCGAGCGCCATGCGGATCGCCAGGTACGTCGTGCCCCAGAAGAAGTACACGGCGAACAAGGCCACCCAGGCCCTGAAGTCAGGATGTTCGCGCAATTCCTCAGCGTAGCGCGAGCTGCGGCGTTCAGATTGGGTAACGCGCGGCATTGTTACGTCCTCGCACCATCCGGGCAGGTGCCTGCGCATCCGGCGTTCAGCGCTCGCAACCGCTCGGCAGTGTACACTCGCTTCATGCGCCTCGCCCTGATCACCGGATTCTGCATTTGCCTCCTCGACGCCGCTGAGCCACAACAGCTGTTCAACGGCAAAGATCTGAGCGGATGGGAAATGGTCGGCAACGGCCACTTTGTCGTGGAGAACGGGCAACTCAGGACCGAGGGCGGCATGGGTTTGCTCTGGTACAGGGGGCGCAAATTCGGCAATGAGACGGTGCGCGTCGTGTTCCGCACGCCAGGCGAACACGGCAACTCGGGCGTGTACATCCGCATTCCGGAGGCGCCGCCCGATCCCTGGTATGGCGTGCATTATGGCTACGAGGTGCAGATCGACGCGGCCCAGGATGACTGGCACTCGACCGGCGCGATTTATTCGCTGAGCCCGGTGCTGATGCGCGCTCAGAAGCCGCGCGGCGAATGGAATACGCTCGATATCCAGCTCGACGGCCAGATCACGCGCGTTTACCTGAATGGCAAACTCGTCAACCGCTTCGATCCGCAGCGACCCGTGGCAGACCGGAAGATGTGGTACGAGCCCGTGCGCGGGCCGCGGCCTGACAGCGGCTACATCGGCCTGCAGAACCATGACGCGCAGTCGGTCGTCTATTTTCGGGAGGTCAGCGTTCGGTCGGCGCCGGAGGTGGAGCCGCTCGTGCCTGCTCCGCTGAGCTCCGGCGAGCGCAACGTTCTTTTGAGCTACCTGCACTCCTCGCGCAGGCAGGTGATGGACAGCATCGTCGGGCTCTCGCCCGAGCAGTTGAACTACAAACCGGCCCCGGAGCGGTGGTCGGTCGCCGAAATTGTCGAGCACCTCGCGCTTACGGAGGATCTGATCAGAGACGCCGTGCGAAAAGCCCTCGCCAGCGCCGCGCCCGCGGCGGCACCGGACGGGCCGACGGACCAGCAGATCATTGATCGCTACAAGGATCGCGTCAACCGCGCCGAGGCGCCGCCGGCACTGAGGCCGGGCGCGAAGTGGAAGACCGCCGGTGAACTAACCGA
>DASSSG010000013.1:0-4468 GCA_035708545.1 Bryobacteraceae bacterium
GTACGCCGGCGACGCTGTCTCGGGCCCGCAAACGGTTAATCTCACCGACCCTGTTTACGTGGGCATCGGCGTATCGTCGCATAACCCCGAGGTGCTGGAAACAGCGGTGTTCTCCAACGTGAGAATCGAACAGCGGCCGCATTATCGGAGCAGGATCACCGTCTACGACCTGGTCTCGCGATCGATGAAGATCGTCTACGAGGCGGACGAGCACATCGAGGCTCCGAACTGGTCGCGTGACGGCAGTTTCCTGCTGGTGAACAGCGGCGGCAACCTGTATCGGCTGCCACTGGCGGCTGAACCGAAGCTCCGGAAAATCGATCTCGGCGGCGCCTACCGCTGCAACAACGATCACGACCTCTCGCGCGACGGCAGCATGCTTGCGTTCTCCGCGTCCAGTCCTCAGTCGCGCCAGTCGCAGGTGTATGTCGCGCGCGCAGACGGCTCTGAAGTGAGACAGCTCACGCCGGCAGCTCCGAGCTACTTCCATGGATGGTCGCCGGACGGGAGGTGGCTTGCCTTTGTCGGCCAGCGCGGCGGCAAGTTCGAGCTGTTTCGTGTGCCGGCAAGCGGCGGCGCGGAAGAGCGCCTGACTTCCGCCGGCGCGTACGACGACGGCCCCGAGTACAGCCCTGATGGCAAATGGATTTACTTCAACTCGAATCGCTCAGGAGGCTGGGACATCTGGCGCATGCCGGCCGCAGGAGCGGGACCCGGAGACGCGAAAGCCGAGCGAGTGACGAGCGACGAATGGGAAGACTGGTTTCCGCACATCTCGCCTGACGGCAGGCGCATGGTGTTCCTGTCTTTTCCGGCGGGTACGAAAGGTCACGGCGACATCATGGATGGCGTCGTTCTCCGCATCACGCCCGTGCCGGGCAACAGAGTGCAGCCGGCGAAGATCGAAATGCTGGCGAAGTTCTTCGGCGGCCAGGGCACGATCAACGTGAACTCCTGGTCGCCCGACTCCACGAAGTTCGCCTATGTTGCGTACGAGCGAATCTGAATATGCGACAAGCTCCGATGCTGATCGTTCTGACGTTTTCTCTTTTCGCACAGCAGCGGCCCGTCCTCAATGATGGCGAAGCGCACGGCGACGCGCCGTACCTGCTCGAGGATGGCTGGAAACCGCTGTTGAACGGCAAAGACCTCTCCGGATGGCACGCGCAGGATTCGCGGGAGAACCGCTGGACCACGACGACAGGAATCCTGTGGGACCGGCTGCTCGGCCCCACTCGTCTGCGTGCCGTTCCCGGTCCCGTCGCCGGCGGTACGATTCTTAACGGCCCGGGGAGCACCGTCAACCTGGTTACCGATGAGAAGTTCGGAGATATCGAGCTGTATCTCGAGTTCATGATCGCGAAGGGTTCGAACTCCGGGGTGTACCTGCACGGCCTGTACGAGGTTCAGGTGTTTGACAGCTGGGGCTCCACCGAACCGATGAAGTCGTCCGACGGCGGCGGGATTTATCACCGCTGGATCAACGAGAAGGGTGTCGGCGGATCGGCGCCGAGCCGGAACGCCTCGCGCCGGCCCGGTGAGTGGCAGTCATATCAAATCTGGTTCCGCGCGCCTCGGTTCGACGCGAGTGGCAGAAAGACGGAGAACGCGCGCTTCCTCCGTGTGCTTCACAACGGCCTGTCGGTGCAGAACAACGTCGAAGTGGACGGGCCGACGCGTGCGGCGATGAACATTCCCGAAGCGGCGACGAACCCCATGATGCTCCAGGGCGATCACGGACCGGTTGCTTACAAGAACATCCACGTGCGCCCTCTGCGGCCGATCATCGAGCGGTAGACCTTATAATGGCCGCGTGAAGCCTTCTCGACGTTCGTTTCTCGCCGCCACTCCCCTGGCTCTCCGGGCCGCCGGGCGCGACACCGACGTGCGCATTGACGAGGTCAAATACGGGTACGAAGATTACACATATCGCACCCCCATCAAGTTCGGCGGCACGGTAGTCGATCGTGCCACGCTGCTCAACGTCGATTGCCGCATCAGCACGCGCGGCGGCAAGTCGGCCCGGGGCTTCGGCTCGATGCCGCTCGGGAACGTGTGGGCATTCCCGTCGAAGACGATGCCGTACGCGAAGACACTTGATGCGATGAAGCAGCTCGCCGATCGGGTGAATTCGATCACGGCCGCTTACAAGGAGTACGGGCACCCGGTTGATCTCAACCACGCGCTCGAGCCGGTGTACCTGCAGGCTTCCGAGCAGCTCTCGAAGAAGCTCGCGCTCGATCAGCCGATCCCGAAGCTCGCCGCGCTGGTGGTGGTCAGCCCGTTCGATGCCGCGATCCATGATGCGTACGGCAAGCTGCACGGACGCAGCACGTACCAGACGTACGGACCCGATCTGATGAACCACGATCTGTCGCACTATGTCGGATCGGAGTTCCGGGGCGAGTATCTCGAAAAGTATGTTCTGAAGCAGCCGAAGCCGTCGATGCCTCTGTATCACCTGGTGGGGGCGGTAGACCCGATTACGGCGGGCGATATACGCCAGCGGATCAATGACGGGCTGCCGGAGACGCTGCCTGAATGGATCGAGTACAACGGGCTGACGCACATCAAGATCAAGCTGAACGGAGACGATTTGAACTGGGACGTCAACCGCGTGCTGGCGGTGGAACGCGCCGCCGCCGAGACGCAGGCCAAACGTGGCGTCAAACAGTGGTTCTACTCGCTCGATTTCAACGAGAAAGCGCAGAATGTCGACTACGTGCTCGCGTTCATCAACAGGGTCCGCGAGGACTCGCCGGAGGGCTTCCGGCGCGTGCAGTATATCGAGCAGCCGACCAAACGCGATCTCAGGGCGGACCGCGCAAATGTGATGCACAAGGTGTCGGCGATCAAACCGGTAGTGATTGACGAATCGCTGACCGAGAAGGAAGCCCTCATGCTCTGCCGTGAGATGGGCTATACCGGAGCGGCGCTGAAGGCGTGCAAGGGACAGGCACAGGCGCTGCTGATGGCGGCGGTGGCGCAGAAGTACAAGATGTTCCTGTGCGTGCAGGATCTCACCTGCCCGGGCGCATCGCTGATCCATTCGGCGGGACTGGCGGCGCACGTGCCCGGCGTCGCGGCTATCGAAGCCAACTCGCGGCAGTACGTGCCCGTAGCCAATAAGGGCTGGGACAAGCGCTTTCCCGAGATCTTCGTCATCAAAGACGGACAGATGCGCACCGGGGTGCTGAACCGGCCCGGGCTCAGCGCGGTTTAGGGCCGACACGACGCGTTCCGGCCGCCGATGGGCCTGCCGGTCGCGCGGGTTCGCGACTCGCCTGCAAGGGTCCACGAGCTTCCCGCGGGATCCTGGCAGCCGGTCCATTATGACTGGCTCGAGCTCTTCGGCAGGCGTACCCGGTCACCGCCGCTCAGCGCGAGCGCCGCCAGGCCTGTTGATGGCAACGACGCGCGGGCGTCCTGAAGATTGCGCGGCCGTCAGTCGCGTAATTTCAGCAGCCTGGCGGCGTTATCGTGAAGGAGTTTGCGCGCAATTACAGGTGTCGGCGAGAGGCGCCGTATGGCGGCGATGGTCTTCGCCCCAATGCATCCCTCACCGGCCCCGAGCCTGTCGTTGCAGTCGCTGCCGAACAGCAGCTTGTTCTGATGCCGCGCGATGAACTCGCGGGCGTGGTCTTCGTCACGAGTCAGTGCGTTCTGGCCTGAGCCGGCCGACAGGTCGCCGTAGATGTTCGGGTAATCGCGCAGGTACCTGTCAGTGATGCCGCCCGGTGTGACGGGAGTCTTCGGGTACATCACCGTGTGATCATGCTTCGCATCAATGTTGCCCCACCAGGTCTGCGCGTGGCCAATGAAGTTCACGGTTGGGTACTTGTCGAGAATGCGGTAGAAACGTTCGATGCCGAGGTTGTATTCGCCGTGCTGAAAGTGCAGCAGGACAGGCACGCGGAACTCTTTCGCGATACCGGCGATCTTTTCGATGTGCGGTGAGTCGGCAGCGACGTTGAACTTCTGCTCGCCGATTCCGATGGCGCCGAGCTTCAGGTACTTACGAATGACGGCTTCGGCTTCGGCAATGTCCGGCAGTTCGTTGGCGAAGAAGACGAACTCGCGCGGGTATTGACGGGCAAGTCCAACGACGGTGTCGTTGCCGCCGGCCTGCGCCGCGAGACCGTACTTCGACCCCGCGGGCAGCAGGACCGTCGTAGTCGCACCCATCGTGCGCTGGTGCGCAACGAGATCGTCGTTGCTGCGGCCCGAATAGTTCGTGTGCTGATGGATATCAATAATGTGCTCCCCGGCAGTCCGGGGAACGGCAGCCGCCGCAGTAAAGAGGAATTCACGCCGCGTCATCTGGTTAGCACCGCACGTCGCGGCAATGATATCGCATGACTCGTATCGTCAGGAGGCCTGCGAATACGTTGAATTTTCTGCTCGCCAACGGCGGTCGCCCCGAGCTCAGGTACTTGCGCGAAATTAGTAATGCACCTGCCCGAAAATA
>DASSSG010000014.1:0-2580 GCA_035708545.1 Bryobacteraceae bacterium
CACTCCGGCCTCTACCGTCATCGTCAGGCCATCGGCATCCACCTGCTCGATCGTGTTCATCAGCTCGAGCGAGAGCGCGATCTCGTGTTCCAGCGCCAGACCGCCTTCGACGAGTCCCGTCAGCCCGCCGTGCGGCACCACTGGCTGCCCTGCCGTCTGGCATATCCGCAGGACCTCGGAGACTTCCTCCGTGCTGCGAGGACGCAACAGCGCAGCGGCGCGCAGGGGCTCACGGGTCAGCCAGCCCGCGCTCCGGCTGCGCACATCGTCGCCGGTCAGAACCCCGCCCGGCCCGAGGATCGCCTGGATTTCGGAGATTATGTCAGCGGTCGCCAAGCAGCTCGTATTTCCGCAGGATGCCGTCCCACAAGCCTTTCGCCCTGAGGATCTGCTCCGCCACCTCGCGCACGGCGCCCGATCCGCCCGGAGCGGTCGTTACGTAATGCGCGACGCGCTTGACTTCCGCCTTCGCGTTCGCGGTGGCAATACCCACGCCCACTCGCCGCATTACGACCACGTCGGTCAGGTCATCCCCAATGAACGCAACCTCGCGTGCCTCGATCCCGGCGTCCGCGAGGATCTCGTCAATGATCGGGATCTTTTCGATGTGCCCCTGGTAGCAATACTTCATCCGGCACTGGCGAGCGCGCTCGCGGGTCGCCTCTGAATCGCGGCCGCTGATGACGCCAGTGGCGATTCCGTGCCAGTTCAGCCACTGCAGAGCGATCCCGTCCTGCGAGTCGAAGCCTTTGGTCTCGGTCATGCCGCCCCTGCCGTCCGGCAGAAAGTAGATCCGCCCGTCGGTCATGACCCCGTCGACATCCATGAGCAGCAGCTTCACACCGCCTAACAGGCCAGTGAACGTTGGTGCGTCGACCACTCCGGCGGGGTTCGCAATTTCGGGCATAACCTAGAAAGAGGCTTCGGAGGACACGTCTGCCGTGCTGGAGCGAGTGGCGGAAACCATCTCTCGTTATAGCATGTTCCGCGCCGATGACCCGGTAGGGGTCGCCGTCTCGGGAGGCGCCGATTCCGTCTTTCTTCTGCACGCTTTACGAGAACTCGCACCCACGCAGCCGCTGTTCGTGCTGCATCTCAATCACAAACTCCGCGGCGCTGATGCCGATGCCGACGCCGAATTCGTTCGCGAGCAGGCGGCGGCCTTAAGTCTGCCGTACGAAGTGCGCGAGGCTCCCGGGGGCGACCGCGACAACCTGGAACAGGCGGGCCGGCGCGCGCGCCTCGCCTTCTTCCATGACGTGCTCCGGCGTGGAGTAGTCGCTCGCGTGGCCACTGGTCACACATCCGACGATCAGGCGGAAACCGTGCTCTACCGGCTGCTGCGCGGCGCCGGCACACAGGGCCTGCGCGGGATCCTGCCCGTCACGCGTGAGGGGCTCGTGCGGCCCTTGCTCAACTGCCGCCGCTCGGAGATCGAGGCATGGCTGATCGCCCGGGCGCTGCGGTGGCGCGAAGATTCAACGAACCGGGACACGCGCTTCGTGCGCAATCGGATCCGGCACTCGCTCCTGCCACTGCTCGAACGTGAATACAACGCCGGGATTCGCGACACACTTGTGCGCACGGCGGAGATCGCGGGAGACGAGGAGGCGTATTGGCTGGCCGAAGTCTCTCGCGTCGCCGGCGGTCTGTTCACCAGGGACGCCGGGGCACTGGTGATTGATCTACAAGCTCTGCGGAATCTTCCGATTGCGCTCGTACGCCGCCTGTTCCGCCAGGCCGTCGCGAGTGTTCGCGGCGGCAGCCGAGGACTCGAAGCGGGCCACATCGAGGCCGTGCTTGCGCTTTCGCGTCAAAGCCGTGGCGAGGGCGGCATACACCTGCCGGGGGTGGAGGTCCGCCGCTCGTTTTCGCACCTGCGGTTCATGCCGGCGCATTCCTGCAATACCGCTTCGCTCCGGGCGCAGGTGACTGAAAGCTACAATGGAAGTGGTCCTATCGACGCCGATTCTGTCCCCACCGGGGCAGAACTGCGTCCGTGGCGGCCGGGCGACCGGATGGAACTAACCACCGGACGGACCGTCAAATTAAAAGTGCTGTTCCAGCGGGCGCGTATACCGGTGTGGGAGCGACAAAAGTGGCCGGTGTTCGCGATCGGCAGCGAAGTGATCTGGACGCGCCGCTTTGGAGTGGGCGCGCCGTATGCAGCCGGCCGGCAAACCCGCCGATTTCTGGAGGTTGTAGAGGCCGCCGGAGCGTGAATCGAAAGCGCAGCGGGGAACGTCCTATAACGTAGCTGCATATCAGTCCGGTCGAGCGCAGATGTCCTGAGGACACCGCGGATGGCTGGAATGCCCGCCGTATCGGCAACTCTCGGGACGGGCTTCATCAGGAGAGGGAATGAACTCAAACGTAAAAACCGCGGTGCTCTGGATCGTGCTGATCTGCGTCGCGGTGCTGCTCTGGATCGTCGTGCGGACCGGACGAACAGGCGGCGAGCAGGAACTGGCCTTCAGTGACTTCCTGAACTACGTCGAGCAGGGCCGCGTGAAAAAGGTGACGGTCAGCGGCACCGACATAAAAGGCGAGTTCACCGACGGAACGCGCCTGCACGCGGTC
>DASSSG010000015.1:0-6928 GCA_035708545.1 Bryobacteraceae bacterium
CGGCTGACGTGGTGAACTCGTCGGTGAGCACGATCAGCGGTTTCTCATACGCGATGGAAGTGCCTTCTCGGTCCCGGACCGGATCGCGCTCGTAGCCGAGACTGCAAAGCGGCAGAGCGCCGGTAAGCCCCCGATTCTCCGCGAACGCCGCCTCGAGCATGTCCCTGAACGAACTCAGCAGATTGATCTCCCACTCCTCGGCCTCCTCATCCTTTGCAATCTGGATCGCCTCGTCGAATGCATTGACCCACTGTAAAGTCGCGCGCACGGAATATGCCATGGTCCCGAACGGCCTGGGAATGAACCTGCGCATCACCTCCTCTGCATAGCAGCCGTTCCCGCCTGGGTTCCGCATGATATCGACGACGAGCCCGTCGGTGTTCTGCCGCATATAGGCGATCTCGCGATCGAGCAGCAGCAGAGCCGCGAATTGCGAGACCGGGCTGAAGTGCGGAATACGAATAAATCCGATACGCTGGCCTTCAGAGACGTATGTCCCCGTGTAAAACGGATCGCTCGAGCTGCGACCGAGACGAACCGTGAAATTCGCGATCGTAAACACAGGGGCACGCGATCCGAAATTGCGCAGCGCCATGGGCTTGCTGATGTAATTGCGTCCGAGTGCCGCCAGCGGATGCATGTAGTGCGGCACCGCCTCCGGCGCCGGGGCGAATGCGATGGGTCTGCCCTCCGGATCATCGCCGTCTGCCCGCCGCGGGTTCGGCACCTTGCCATTCGTGGTCAACGCACGCCCGTGCTTGTTCCACTTGAGTTGATATGTCTCGAGCTCGCCACCGTCGCGCCGGATGACGAACGTCGACGTGTCGCCGATCTCATACGCACGCGGATAGATCACCTGATCCCGTATTCCAATCCAATGCGCCGCATACCGCAGGGTCGACCGGGAGTTCGCGTACGAGCTGAAACGCGCCAACTCTTTAATCAGGTCCATGGCGGGTTTGCCGTCGACGGACACGATCTCGTCGCCCACGTCGAATGGATAATCGGCCCTGGGCAGCAGCGAGCGGTTCACGACGTCAATGAGGACCTTGCCATCATAGATGTCGGCGCGCAGGCCGGCATCGGCCCAGAACGTGGACGGCAGATAATAGGCCGCGTGTGCGTCCCTCAGGCTGGCCACGTACTCGGACATGATTTCGTAGAACTCGATATCCGAGGCGGAAGCCTCTATCCGCTGGAGCCACGGTTTCAGATCCATGAGGTCGAACCTGAGCACGTCCCGCTTCCATTCATAAGGCCCGTACTGCTTGACGTACAGGCCGGCAAGCTGCTGAAAGTCCATGATTTTCTGCTCGGGAGTGAGCTGTGAGGCAGCGGGAAACACGAAGGATAAAAACAGCAGGACAAGGGCGCTGGAGCGCATTGGAAACTCCTGGATTTTTGAAAAGGAGAGCGCTACCAGCGTAGCACTCTGGCGCGCGTTATTCGGCCGCAGATTACACATCAGCGCCGGATCAGCAGATATGGGCCCGCGGGCGACAGCACCGCGCCGACTCGGATCGCAATTGGCTGCTCGCCGTCAGTAACGGTCGCGGGAACCCTGATGTTGACCTGGTAGAGACCGGCAGAGCCCGGCGTGACGCCTGAATACAGCACGTCCTCCGGCGCGAGCACATTTCCGCCGAGCGCCACCTCGACGCGGCCGACGGGGGACGCAGCCGACGTCGGCAATTCACCCGGCGCAAATGCCGGCGAAGTGAGCCCGAGGCCTGTAGCGTAGACCGTGACCACGGAACCCGGCCGCGCGGGAGCCGACGCTTCGCCGTATGCACCCTCCGGTCCGACGATCATGTTCGTGTCGGCATGACGCGCTGCAACCGGAACACGGCCGGCCGGCCGGCTGCCGAATGTGAAGAACTCCGGCGCCGCCGCGGCTGCGGTCACGATCGCCGGCGCACTCCGCACCTCCTCGGGCGTGCCGCAGTTGCGTATAACTCGCACTTCGACCGTCGACCCCGCAGCCACGGTGGGAACCTGCACGTTGATCTGATTGGGGAACACGGCGAACACGGGCGCCATCGCACTCCCGAACTGCACGCAAACGCCACCGAGGTTTGTGGGAATACGGCCGTCGACCAGATCGGCGGCCGTGAGCCGGCGCTCGGTGCCGGCAGCGAGAAAGTTGTCGCCCCAGACGGTCACGATGCCGTTCGCTGAGATGGACCGCACCGGCGGGACGCTGAGCGCAGCGCCTGTGATTCCGGCCTCCGCGATTCGAGGAACGCCCGTGCCGCCGCCTCCGGCTGCGGTTGCTGTCGCGGAGAACTCGACCGGCGTCAGCCCCGCCACTGACGCTCGCACCTTCACAGGCCCCGCTGCTTCGCCAAGCGTGAGCGTGGCCGACGCGCGGCCGGACGCATCCGTGAGAACGGTCGAGCTGTTCAGCGTTGCGCTGCCGCT
This sequence comes from Bryobacteraceae bacterium, assembly GCA_035708545.1. Lineage (GTDB taxonomy): Bacteria > Acidobacteriota > Terriglobia > Bryobacterales > Bryobacteraceae > DASSSG01. The sequence continues at coordinate 2,422 of DASSSG010000015.1, forward strand.
GATCACGGCAAAGCTCACGGGCACGAGCGGCGCAGGAATTGCGCCTGCTCCCACGACCCGAACCGCCAATGGCACAGCGAGGCGGGACCCGGCTGCCGCAGTCTGGTTGTTTCCTTCCGTGATCTCTATCTGCCGCGGCTCATGCGCCGTCAGTACGCGCACGCGATGATTGTCCTGATCGGCGACTACCAGCGTCCGTCCGGGGCCCGCAGACAAGCCCAGGATGCGGCCGAACTGCGCGCCGAGCGCGAGCCCGCCGTCGCCTCCGAATCCCGTCGCCGCGCCGCCGGCGACACGCCACACCTTTCCCTCGTTCCATGCGCCCACGCCGCCCGGAATACTGAAGTAAAGCGTGTCGGAGGAATCGACGGCAATGCTGTCTATGACGGTGATGGTGACCGTATTCGCCGGACGCGCGGTGGGATCGAGCGGTACCCCAACACCTTTCTCGAGGATGGTCGAGATCACGCCCTGAGAATTGATCCTGCGCACCTGAGTTCCGCCTGAGAGCACATAGAGATTCCCTGCGCGATCGAATGCCAGACTCGTCGGCTCGGCGATCCCGGCGGCGATCGCCTGACCCCCATCACCGCTTTGATCAGCCCGTCCGGAGCCCGCAAAGGTGCTGACCATCCCATTCACCGCGACCTTGCGGATGCGATGGCTGCTCGAATCGGCTATGTACAAGTTGCCGTCCTTATCCCAGGCAAGGCCTTTGACGGTACGGAACCGCGCCGCGCTTGCGGTTCCTCCATCGCCGCTGCTGCCGAAATCGACAGAGCTGCCCGCGAACGTTCCGATAATGCCGGCGCGATCCACCCGCCGCACGGATCCGAGTCCGCCGAACATCAGGTTCGACTCGACATCGAAGGCGAGCACATTCACGCCGCCAACCGCGCTTGCGGTAGCTGCGACGCCGTCGGGTTTCGGACCGTAATCGCCATTTCCGGCGAACGTGTCGATCGTGCCCCCGGCAGTCACGCGCCGGATGCGGCGGTTCATGTAATCGGCGATGTACAGGTTTCCCGCATTGTCATAGGCGGCGTGGCCTGGTGCGCGCAGCACGGCGCTGCTGGCAGCGCCACCATCCCCCTGGAAATGCGCCGTGCCCGCATAAGTTGTAATTCCGAGGCCGGTGTTTATGCGCCGCACTCGGCCGTTCCCGAAGTCGGCAATGAACAGGTTGCCTTCGGAGTCAACCGTCACGTCCATGGGCGTGTCGAGGCGTGCGGTCTGCGCCGACCCGCCGTCTCCGCCAAACCCTGTATCGCCGCCGCCGGCAATGAACATCATCGTGCCGGTGGCCGTGATCTTCCGGACGAAATCGAAGACGCTCTCGGTGAAATACACGTTACCGGCAGCGTCGACCGCCACTGAGCCGGGCACGACCGGAGCATTCACCGCCGGACCGCCGTTTCCGCCGGTTCCCGGCCGGCCGGTGCCCGCGATCGTGCTGATCGTGCCCGCCGACACCTTGCGAATACGCGCGTACTCGGCAATGTACACGTTACCGGCGGTATCGACGGCCACTCCTGAAGGGCTGTCAACCGCAGCTGAGGTCGCCGGGCCGCCGTCGCCGTTGCTCGCCGTTTCACCGGTCCCCGCGATGGTGCGCACAATCCCGTCGGAACCGATCATGCGGACTCGGTCGGTCAGATACTCGGCGAAATAGATCCGGCCATCCTGCCCCACTGCGATGGCGGATGGCAATACCAGCGCCTGGGTCGCGCGCACGCCCTCGGCCGTTGAGGTGCCGCCTCCGGCCACGCGCGTGATCTGTCCAGTCGGCGATACCCGCAGTATCTCGATCGCGGTAGCAGCCAGCACACCGCCCGCGGGATCGGCAACGAGATCGATCACACCCGACCCTGCGTCGGCCAGGGTAGTAATGGTCGCGTCAGCGGCTACCCGCCGAATGCGCCCACGGAGCTCGCCGATATACAGTGTGCCGCCTGGCCCGGCGGCGACAGCGTAGGGCTCCATGAGCGCTGATGTCGCGGGACCGCCGTCACCGGATCGCCATGTGCCGGCTATGGTTTGCACCGTGTACGAATAATGTGTGGATTGCGAGGCCGCGGTTCCGGCGGCGGCCGCGGTGCACACAAGCAGCCGCAGCACGGATGTGCCGTGTCTCATGAATGGAAGCTGTTTGCCTCTATTCAATGCGAATAGCTCGGTAATTACAATGCACGCATTTGCGGGGATCTGCGCGGATTCGTACCATGCTGCGACTGCTACAATAGACGTTCTTCCGGAGGATTCTCAGCCCAGAATGTTGGCCGCCGTGTTGCGCGTCTACAGCTACCTCTATCATCTGGTCCTCAGTCTGTTCCTTCTGGGGATCTCCGGCATCGTGCTGGCGAGCGGCAATCACAATCTGCAGATGCCGATGCTTCCCTGGGAAGGCGATCGGCTGACGCAGTGGCTCTTTTGGGGGAGCGTCTTTGGGTTGCTCAGCGCTATTCTGGCTGTTACCGGCGTCTTCCGGTATCTGTTTCCGTTGTGGGCTCTCGTTGTGCTGGTGATAATGGTCCGAGGATTTCTCCTCGGACCGTATCGGTTCGGCGGGCCGGATTCGTTTTACCGCGCGCTTACTCTGATTTTCGGAGCGCTGCTCGCGTTTCTTGCCAGTCTGACTGTGTTTCGCGCGCGCCGGCGGCGGCTGCGATGAGTGCCGCGGCGCGGATCCTTACTAGATAAATTTGTACTCGCCCGGGACGGGCAGCGGCGGCACGTCCATCTGTTTGTCGTAGGCGAATAACTTCGGCTGCAGATCCTGCTTCGAGTTCATGATCATGTCCCACGTGATCTCGAGACCCGAATACGCCGCCTCGCGTCCCATGATGCACGTCATCGTGCTCTCAGCTACCGCCATCGCCTCATTGATGTAGGGTCCGTCGCCGCGGATGCTTGCCGCAAGCTTCGTGTGCTCGTACACGTAGGGGTTGATATCTTTCGTGCCCATGTCGCGGCAGTTGCTCCTGCCCTTCGTGCCCACCACCCACTCGCTTATATTCTGCGCGGCAGGCTCGCGATACTGCCGGCAGTAGCTCGACATCTTCACTCCGTTCGCATAGGTGAAGTCCGCGGCGATGTGGTCGTAGATGTTACCCATGATCTCGTCCCGCGGCCGCCAGGCTACACCTCCGTGCGCGGTCACCTTAACCGGGTGTGCGCCCATTACCCAGTTGCAGACATCGATATTGTGCAGGTGCTGCTCGACGATCTGATCGCCGCAAATCCAGACGTAGGAGTACCAGTTGCGGTGCTGCCACTCCATGTCGCCCCACTTCGGATTCCGGCCCTTCCGCTGCTGAATCACCGGCCGCCCGACCCACCACGCATACGTCGCCACCACGTCACCGATGTCTCCGTTCCTGATCTTGTCAACGGTCTCGAAGTACTCGCGCTGCGCCCGGCGCTGCGCGCCGGAGACCACTGTCAGCTTGAGCTCCTCCGACTTTTTCGCCGCCGCCATGAACCGCCGCACGCCCGTTGCATCGGTGCCAAACGGCTTCTCACAGAACACGTGCTTCTTCGCGTTGATGGCTGCCTCGAAGTGCTCCGGCCGGTAACCCGGCGGAGTCGCCAGCATCACGATGTCCACGTCGGACCCGATGACTTTCCTGAACGCATCGAAGCCGGTGAACTGATGCTCGCCATCCACCTTCAGCCGGTCTTTGTACTTCGCCGCCTGCGGCCACTTCTCGGTCAGGAACCGCACCGACATCGTCAGTTTGTCTTCGAACAGGTCGCCCATCGCGACCACATCGACGTTCTCCGTACCCTCGAGCAGGTTCTGAATCGCCTGCGTGCCGCGGCCGCCGCAGCCGACCAGGCCCGCCTTCAGCCTCGCCTTGCCCTGGCCGCGCACCAGCTCCGGACGGATGATGGTGAACGCCGTCGCCGCGGCGGCCGACGCGCCGGAAGACCGCTGCAGAAAGGATCGCCGGGATATATCATTCAAGTTGTTGTTCATTGGAATGAGACCTTTCGAATTGCAGGCGCCCGACCACGCGCGCGGAGTCGTGCCCCGATGCATGCGGGTTCCGGCACCAGTGACGGCGACGTGCCCGGCGGTTAGCGCTTGCGATCATCTTATATCAGCCGAGGTTCGCCGTGCCCGCCGCGCGCGGCGCTGAAGGTGTCTTCGCTTCCGCGATTACCCCCCGCCGCCGCGGTGTCGAAGAGATCGATCTCGGCGCACTTTGGGAGCTGCTGGATTTTCTCTGCTCGAAAAAGGTCGACGGCATCGTCCTGATGGGCCCTGCCGGCGAGGCGATTCACTTCACGCTCGAGGAGCGGCTCCGCATGATGGATCTTGCCGTACGCCGCAGCCGCGTGCCGGTCATGATCGATGTCTCACACTCTACACTCGACTGCGCGCTGCAACTCGGAGAATCCGCCATCCGAGCAGGCGCCGCCGGCCTGCTGCTCAGCCCGCCATGGTTCTACCGTTACGATCAAAGCGACATCATCGCCTTCTACAGCGTCTTTCGGGAGCAAC
>DASSSG010000016.1:0-13038 GCA_035708545.1 Bryobacteraceae bacterium
TGCCAGCCCTGGAGCTTGTAGCGCTCGAAGAGCTGAGCGATGCCATCGAGGAAGAATGAGGTGTTGGCCAGGTCCTTCTCGATCTGCTCGCGCGGCGGGGCTGTCAGGCTCGCGTTGGGGAGCTTCTCGCGGATTCGCTGCTCCATGAGCAGCGCCACCGGTTTGTAGCCCGCCTCGAGGCCCGTGTATTTGCGCAGCCGTACCAACGCTGCGGGTCTGCGTTTTGCCGCGATCTGTTCATCGAGCAGCGACCGAAAGCTCCCGAACAGCAACTCTGCGAGCGACGAATAAGGCAGACGGTATTTCTCCGCGAGATCGGTCCCGCGGAGCTGCCGCTCGGCCGCATGGATCATGATCTCGACATCCTGCCGCACGAGCGGGTCTTTCTCCGCCGCGAGCGCCTGCCTCAGCTCACCCGCCGCGGCACGGATCGCAGTGCGGCGGCGTTCCACGAGATTCGGTCCGAGATCGATGATGCGCTCATCGAGACCCTCCATCCCCTGCGCGGCCGCGACTTCCGGATTGAAGCGCGCGCCGGCCTCGAGCAGGACCAGGGCGTGGCGGTTGCTCGCCGCCACCCACGCGGGCGTCTGCGCGAAGGCGGTCATCGCCATTGCAAACAAAACCGTCAATCGCATAAGACCTCTATGGACGAAAAAAGGGCGGCCTGGTTAGAGCCGCCCGTCGACTGCGCAAACTGAACTACTTCGCCTCGGCCGCGGCGATCCGCATGCCGTAGAACGAGCGGTAGACGAAGAACAGAGCCACGAGGAAGAACACGGCGGACAGGACATTGCTCAGCGTGGCTCCCTGCTGGCCTCGCAGCGACACCGCGAGCTCGACCGCGAGCAGCCCAAACAGCGTGGTGAACTTGATGATCGGGTTCAGCGCCACTGATGATGTGTCTTTAAAAGGATCGCCCACGGTATCACCCACCACCGTCGCGGCGTGCAGGTCCGTGCCCTTGGCTTTGAGTTCCGTCTCGACGATCTTCTTCGCGTTGTCCCACGCGCCGCCGGCGTTCGCCATGAAGAACGCCTGATAAAGGCCGAACAGCGCGATCGAGACCAGGTATCCGATAAAGAAATACGGCTCGATAAAGGCGAACGCGAGCGTGGCGAAGAACACAGTCAGGAAGATGTTGAACATGCCCTTTTGCGCGTAGCGCGTGCAGATCTCGACGACGCGCCTGGAATCTTCGACCGACGCCTTCGTGACCGTATCATCGAGGCGGATGTTGGCCTTGATGAATTCGACCGCGCGATACGCGCCCGTGCTGACGGCCTGGGTAGATGCGCCCGTGAACCAGTAAATGACCGCGCCTCCGGTGATGAGGCCGAGCAGGAACGGCGGGTGCAGAATCGACAGATTCGCGAGCAACTCGGGCCGCAGCCCATTGGTGAGCATGACGATGATCGAGAAGATCATGGTCGTTGCGCCGACTACGGCAGTGCCGATGAGCACGGGTTTCGCCGTCGCTTTGAACGTGTTGCCTGCGCCGTCATTCTCCTCCAGATTGTCCTTGGCACGCTCAAACTGGGGGTCGAAGCCGAAATCGCGCCGGATTTCCGCTCCGACGTTCGGGATGCTCTCGATAGTCGAGAGCTCGTAGACCGACTGCGCGTTGTCCGTCACCGGGCCGTAGGAATCTACGGCGATGGTCACCGGGCCCATGCCCAGGAAACCGAACGCCACCAGACCGAACGCGAACACGGCGGGCGCGATCATCAGCGACGCGAGGCCCATCGTGCTTACGAAGAACGCCACGCTCATCAGCAGCAGAACCGCGAGCCCGAGCCAGAATCCGCTGAAGTTGCCGGCGACGAAACCGGACAGAATATTGAGCGAGGCGCCGCCCTGGCGGGAGGCAGTGACGACCTCGCGCACATGCCGCGAGTCAACGGAGGTGAAGACTTTCACGAACTCAGGAATGATCGCGCCGGCGAGAGTGCCGCACGTGATTACCGTGGACAGCTTCCACCACAGAGTGCCGTCGGCGCCGAGATCGGCGATCAGCAGATAAGAGACCAGATAAGTCAGAGCGACGGACAGCAGCGAGGTCAGCCACACGAGTGTCGTCAGCGGCGCTTCGAAGTTCATCTTCGCGGCGCTGCCGTATCTGACTTTTGCGATCGCCGCGTTGATGAAGTAAGATGCGCCGGAGGCGAGCACCATCATCACGCGCATCATGAAGATCCATACCAGCAGCTGCACCTTGACGAGATCGCTGCCGACCGCAAGCAGTATGAAGGAGATAAGCGCGACGCCCGTGACACCATAAGTCTCGAATCCGTCCGCCGAGGGCCCGACGGAGTCCCCCGCATTGTCACCAGTACAGTCGGCGATGACGCCGGGATTACGCGCGTCATCCTCTTTGATGCGGAACACAATCTTCATCAGATCGGCGCCGATATCGGCAATCTTGGTGAAGATACCGCCGGCGACACGAAGCGCGGCGGCGCCGAGCGACTCGCCGATCGCGAACCCGATGAAACACGGTCCTGCATAATCACCCGGAATGAACAGCAGGATGAACAGCATGATCAGCAGTTCCACGCTGATCAGCGCCATGCCGATGCTCATGCCAGCCTGCAGCGGGATGGCATAACAGGGGAACGGACTGCCGCGGAGGCTCGCGAACGCGGTGCGGGAATTGGCGAATGTGTTGACGCGAATGCCGAACCACGCGACAGCGTAGCTGCCGGCGATCCCGACGACGCTGAACAGCAGAATGATACCGACTTTGAAGATTTCGAGCTGGCGGAGAAATCCGAAGTAAAAGACGATGGCCGCGCCGATGAAGAGTTCGAGAATGATCAGGAACTTGCCCTGGGTAATGAGGTAAGTTTTGCAGGTCTCGTAAATGAGCTCGGAAACCTCGCGCATGGCGGAGTGGACGGGCAGGTTCTTGAGTCTCGTGTACACCATAAGGCCAAACAGGAGGCCGAGCGCGCACACGCCGAGGCCGAGCATGAGCAGGGTGCGGCCGCCGGTATCGCCGAGGAACATCGCCTGGTCGAGGTCGGGCAGTTTGATATCGGCCTCACCGCCCGAATGCGAGACCCCGCCCGGCTCGGCCTGCGTGCTACCCGGAAGGCTTTCCTGAGGGCCGGCCTGAGCGAACGCGGCCGCGGAACCGGCGGTTATGAGGACCAGGGTGAGCAGCGCCGCGAAAACGGCTCGGCCCACAGCGGAACGCGCGCAGGCCATCCACTGGGTCTGTGTCATGTATGGTTCTCCTGTAACGTGATCAAGAAAGAGTGTCGGGGACAGACACCGGGACCGCGGACCGCGCGATGTGGATTACTCCGCCAGTTCCTCGACTTTAAGGTAACTCACGATATTTACTGGTGCAACCAGCTGCCGATCCGGCGTTGCTTCAGAATTCCAGCAGCTGACGGAATTGTCCTGGCACTCGCGCGCCGCGCGATATCGCACATATGCGTGCGCCCCATCAGAGTGACAGCACTTCGATGACCAAACGCGGAAAAACAGCGCGTCCTCGCTGACTCACGGACCGCGCCACGCCGCCGCCAGACACAGCGCTGAGAGCGCGACACCGAAGCCTTTCACCGCGAGCATAACTCCGCCGCTGAATCCGGAAATATCCGTGACCTGTGCATGTTCGAGCTGGCCGAAAAAGCTCATATAGGCGATCCCCAACGTGTAGCCCCAGGCCGCCATCAGATACGGGCGGCTCTCCGAAAGCGAATGGCGGCCCGCATACCAGGCGTACAGCAGCAGTCCCGACGCAACATAGTCATCAAGCCACGCCGGCCAGTTCGCGAACGCGCCGAACCGCCGCCACGTCTCCCCAGGCGGCAGCGCAACCCCGAGGATGAGCGCTGCCCCACGACTGAAGCGCAGACCTCGGAGGTTCATATGACCTCCAGAACCAGACATTTCAGGTAATGCGTCTCGGGCACAGTGAGCAGGATCGGATGATCCTGCGACTGGGTCCTGCGCTCAAGCACGCGCAGGACACGGCCGGCATCGAGCGCGGCGGCGGCGACGGTCTCGAGCAGCATCGCCTCGCTGAAGTGGTGCGAGCAGGAGCATGTGACCAGAATCCCGCCGGGGCCGAGGAGACGGAGAGCGCGAAGATTGATCTCCTTGTATCCGCGAGCGGCGCCTTCGACTGCCTGGCGTGACTTCGCGAAAGCAGGCGGGTCGAGGACGATTGTGTCGAAGCGCTGGCGCGCGTGCACGTGCATCGCGAGCGCCTCGAAGGCGTCGGCTTCGCGGAAGGTGACGTTGCGAATGCCGTTGGCATCGCGGTTCGCCTCGGCTGTCGCGAGCGTGGAGGCGGAGCTGTCGATGGCCTCGACGTGCTCGCAGCGGCCGGCGATGTGGAGTGCGAAACCGCCGGTGGCGGTGAAGCAGTCGAGGGCTCGGCCGCGCGCGTAGCGAACCGCCGCCATGTAGTTCTCGCGCTGGTCGAGAAACACGCCTGTCTTCTGCCCGTGCAGGAGATCCGCGCGCCAGCGCATTCCGTTCATCAGCACGGCGATCGGCTCGGGCAGCTCGCCCGCGAGCACCCCGGAGCTGAGCGGCAGGTCTTCGCGCGCGCGGATCGCGACATCGTTGCGCTCGACGATCGCGCCCGGCGCGAGCGTTTCGTTCAGCACCGCGATAATCTCCGCTTTCGAGCGATCCATTCCCTGATTGAGCGTCTGAATGACGAGACAGTCGCCGTAGCGATCGACGATGAGCGCGGGGAGCTGGTCGCCTTCGCCGTAGACGAGACGGTAGGCATCGGAATTCTCGACGGTGCGGCGGCGGAACGCGGCGGCCTGCGCGATTCGCGCGCGAAAGAACGCTGCGTCGGGAGTGATGAGCTCGCGCGCGAGCAGGCGGAGCGTGATTTGCGAGGCGGCGCTGAAGTGGGCTGTGCCGAGGGGGCGATTGCCGGGGCCAAAAACGTGAACGGCGTCGCCCGGCTGGGCGGCGCCGCGATCGATCACGTCACTCAGGAAGATCCACGGATGCCCGGAAACGACGCGGTCGGCACCCTTGCGGCTGACGCGGACCGCGGGAAGACCGGCCATCAGGCCAGTGCGGAAAGGCGCGCGATCCGTTCCTCGGTCGGAGGGTGTGTAGAGAACAACTTCATGAAGGCGGAGCCGGTGAACGGCTGAATGATGAACATGTGCGCGGTGGCCGGAGACGCCTCCATCGGAATGCGTTTGGAGTACGCTTCCAGCTTGCGCAGCGCGCTGATGAGACCCTGCGGGGTACCGGAGTACTTCGCCGCGGTGCCATCGGCGGCGAACTCGCGAGTGCGCGAGATCGCCATCTGGATCAGCATGGCCGCGATCGGCGCCACGATCAACATCAGCAGTCCGGTGGCTGCGCCGCCGAGAGCATTGTCGTCATCATCGCGGGAGCGGCCGCCGAACAGCATGGCAAAGTGTCCGATCTGGGCGAGGTAGGTTATGGCAGCGGCGATGGTGGCCGCGATGGAGCTGGTCAGGATGTCGCGATTCTTCACGTGGCTGAGCTCATGGGCGATGACCGCCTCGAGTTCGAGTCGTTCGAGCACGTCGATCAGCCCGCGCGTCACCGCGATCGCCGCGTGTTCGGGGTTCCGGCCCGTGGCGAAGGCGTTCGGGGAGGGATCCGGAATCACCCAGAGCTTCGGAACCGGCAGCCCCATGCGCTGGCAGAGATTGTGCACGACAGGGGCGACCCGGCCGTAGATGTGCGGGTTCTCCGAAGGCGTCACCGGCTGCGCGCTGTACATGGCGAGCGCGATCTTCTCGGAAAAGAAGTAGCTCGCGAAGTTCATCAGAACCGCCATGAAGAGCGCCACCTGCAGGCCGGAGCGCCCGCCGATCATCTGGCCGGCGAGGAGCAGAAAGGCGGACAAGACGCCGAGCAGTAAAGCTGTTTTCACCCCGTTGAGAGTGGTCATTGCTATCTCTATTCTCCTACGGACGTGCAGGTACTCACGTTCTTATATACGAACGGGCGAGGACTCGCACACGAGCCTCGCCCACTGAAATGAGACGAAACAGGGCCGCTGCCCGGTTCGCGTCGTCAGTTATTGCTGACTTCGACTTTAATGCTGCGCGGCTTCGCGATTTCCTTCTTCGGGACCGTGACGCTGAGCACGCCGTTGCGGTACTCGGCCCGGATGCGATCGGCATCGAAACTCTCGGGAAGCGCGAAGGAGCGGGAGAAGGCGCCGTAGCTGCGCTCGATCCGGTGTGCGCTGAGCTGCTCGCCGTTAGTGAACTTGCGTTCGCCCTTCAGGGTCAGGGTGCCGTTCTCAAAGCGGATGTCGATGTTGTTCTGATCCACGTCGGGGACATCGGCCTTCAGGATCAGCTCGTTTTCGGTTTCGAAGATGTCGACCGGGGGTGTCCACGGGCGGCTGGCGGTGTCGCCGAGCAGGCGCGCGACGGAGTCCTGGAAGACGCGCAGACCGGTCGGGAGATCCTCGAGGTCGGGGGCAAAGGGGTGGTATTTCAGCACTGGCATGTTGATGGGTGTCCTCCTATGGGAGAAAATCTCATTCCAGTACAAGCATAATATATGAGCCTTACACTGTCAAGTACTGGCCACCCTCTTCTTGCCCCCGCCGCCTCCAGCCGCGGTCAGAAGCCGCCATCCATGCGCCACCGCCCCGCGGCATTGTCGTTGCGTACGGCGAGATTCCATTTCCGAATCGATCCGTCCTTTAGCCGTATCTCGTAGGGTACGAATGTGCCGGCGAACAGGCCGGACCGGAACGGCTCGCCGATTGACAGCACCTTCAGCCCGTCACACTTCCGCTTCAAGGGCTCGGAGACAGCCGTGTAGGGGTACACGGCCAGCAAAGCATTCCAGTCCTGACTGGCACAGGCTTCGAGAAACACGACGGCGGCCTCGCGCGCGGTCTGGGGCAACGGCACGTTCGTCACCGGCATCTGCTCGGGCGGAAGGCCCCAGTTCACGTCCGGGGGCAAAGCGATCCGGAACAGGGCGGGATCGAACGCCTGATCGTATTGAATCAACGTGGTCTGGAATACGGGCACATCGGCGGCTCCGGCATGCACCACGACTTCGAGGCCCAGCAGCTTTTTCGACTGCTCGTCGAAGCGATAGATGCAGGTGTGGTCGGACTGGGCAATGCTCGTGTTGCGAGCCCAGGGATGATCGAAGATACCGGCGGCGCTGCGCCTCACACGCAGGATCATGGCTCCGTTCTCATGCGCAATCGCGGCCTGCGCGCGGCCGGCCTGCACGGCATCGAACTCGCCGCGAAGGATGCTCTGCGGATCGAGCAGCGGCCGCAGCCACTGGACGAAGCCCGTCTGCTTCCCGCCCCTTGCCGCCGTAGCCGGTTCGATGAAGAGGGTCGAGGAGTCGCCGTCCATGACCACGACGCGCCCGGGTTTTTCCACGCGCCAGCGATCGACGGGCGTGAACTCTCTCCGCAGTTCCACCGGAATCAGGCCGGCGTCGAGCTGTATGAATTCGAAATTGTCGCGAGCCACCGACCGTATGAGCGCCTTTATGTGAATACTGCGAAGATTCGACAGCGCATCGGCGGACTGGGCAAAGACGGCCGCCCCGGCATTGAGCGGCGCTTTTCCCTCACGTGTGAACGTGCCCACGATCGGGAGGGCGATGATAATGGCGCCGGCAGCGGCAGCAACGGCCAGCCAGCGGGGGAAGCGAATGCGGCGCGGCGCCGCGACGGCGTCGGCCGAAATCCGGGAGTTCAGTTCGTTCATGACACGCTCCTTGAAGCCGGCGGAAGCGCGAACGGTCCGGGCAGGTTCGAGGGCAGCGCGGCTTTCGCGAAGGCCGGCGTACTCGCGCGCGCATTCGGCGCAGGCGCCGAGGTGCGCGTCGAGAGGCGTACCCGTCACCGGCGTCCTGTCAAACGATTCGATCATCCTGCGACGAGCATCACGGCACGTCATCGCTCGAATCCTCCTTTCATGGCCTGCCTTTCATGGCCCTGCGCAGCTTCTCGAGTCCGCAGCGGAATCGCGATTTCGTGGTCGCGAGCGGCGCGCGCGTCACCGCGGCGATTTCCGCAAAGCTGAGGTCGCCGAAAACGCGCAGCCTGAGGACTTCGGCCTCGCGCTCGGGCAGGCGCGCGAGCAGCGCCTCGATGCGTGCGCGCTCGGCTGCGGCCGCGGCCAGCTCCTCGGGTGTTCTGCCGGCGTCCGGGCGATCCGCGAAGGGCGCCGCGAGACGGACGCGGCCGCTCCGCTGAATGTCGATACAGCGGTTGACCAGCATGCGGTAAACGTACGGCGCAAACGCCGCCGGAGCGTGTGCCGGGCGTGCCAGCCAGGCGCGTACGAGCACGTCCTGCACGGCGTCCTCGGCATCGGCCAGACTGCCGAGCCGGGCGAACGCATAGCGGACGAGCCCGTTCTGCAGAGCTTCAACGAACTCCGCGAACTCCTCGCGGGTCTGCGGCCACGAGTGAGCGATTTCCGTCATGGTTGCGGCTGCTGCCATGGACTGTTCGTGCTTCGCTCTTCAGCCAGATAACGATTGGCGGGGAGGAAAAGATCTCGCAATTGCGCGAAAATCAGGCCAAATCGCCCAATTCCACTCTTGCGCCGGCCACGATTGCGACATGGCAGTCTCGGGTGTTTGGCAGCTCACGTGCAGCAGCCAGAACAGATGCGTATTCTTGTTTTGAATTCCGGCAGCTCCTCAGTCAAGTTTCAGCTGATCGAGACGAGTCCGGAACAGATTGCGTCGAGCAGCGACCGGATGGTTGCGCGCGGCAGCATCGAGCGCATCGGCAGCTCGGAAGCACTGGTAAAGTACACATCCTGCTGCAACGGCAGCGAGAACTTCGCGAAGCCCATTGCGGATCACAAGCAGGCGATTGAAACCGCCTTTCAGAGTCTTACCGGCGAACATGGCGTGATCGGGTCAGCCGACGAGGTCGAGGCGGTAGGGCATCGCATGGTGCACGGCGGCGAGCACTTCACCGTTCCGGCGGTGATCGACGAGGAAGTGGTCCGCCGCATCGAGCTCTGCTTTGACCTGGCGCCACTCCACAATCCGCACAACCTGAAGGGTTATTTCGCGGCAAAACAGCATCTGCCTAACGCTTCGCATGTGGCGGTATTCGACACATCCTTTCATCACACGCTGCCGCCGAAGGCGTTTTTGTACGGCATTCCATACTCGCACTACAAGAAGGACAAGGTGCGGCGTTATGGATTTCACGGTGTATCGCACCGGTACGTCTCTTATCGATTTGCGCAGCTGCACGGCACGACGCGCGATCACTACAAGCTGATTACGTGCCATCTCGGCAACGGCTGCTCGATGTGCGCGATCGATCACGGGCGTTCGGTCGATACATCGATGGGATTCACGCCGCTCGAGGGGCTGGTGATGGGAACGCGGTCGGGAAGCCTCGACCCCGGCGTGCTTTTTTATCTTGTCGGCAAGTCGGACATGAGCATCGCCGATGTCGAAGTGATGCTGAACCGCCACAGCGGACTATACGGACTTTCGGGCGTATCGAACGACATGCGGGATCTGCTCGAGGAGGCCGATCGCGGCAACGTGCGCGCGCAACTGGCGGTGGATGTCTTCTGCTACCGCGTGAAGAAGTACTTTGGCGCCTACCTGGCGGCGCTCAATGGCGCAGACGCGATCATCTTCACGGGCGGTATCGGCGAGAACGCCGCAATGATTCGATCCCGCGTATGCGATCAGCTCGATGGCCTTGGCGTGTCGATCGACTGGCACAAGAACGAAGGCATCATCGATGGCCGGGAAGGCGAGATCAGCACGGACGAATCGCGGATCAAGGTGTGGGTGATCCCGACCAACGAGGAGCTGGTGATCGCGCGCGACACCCTGCGGTGTATTTTCGGCATACCTTACCCGTAGCGCGCGGACTTACCAGATATTCAGTTGAGAAATATCCGTGGGGTGCGAGGAGTGGCCTTGCCTCCCGGCGGCGCTCAGGCCGCGATCTTGCCCGTTGCGGTGTGCGAAACGGCGGCGGCGGCGGGTTGCGTGGGGGTCGCGGGCGCGGGCTGCGAAACGAAGCCAGTTGCAGGCGCGGTGGGCGGCGGCGCGGCCGGGCGCTGCGAAACGAAGCCGATTTCGGCCGGCCGGGGCGCCGGCGGGTTGGCGGCGATCGCTCTGAATACGTTTTTCACGTCGCGTGCTTCCTTCTCGCGGGCGCGGCGTTCCTTCTGGAGCTTGCGGAGCTGCTCGATGGCGCGGTGGTAGCTGCGCTCGATCGTGACCTCGTAGCGGCGAATCTTCTCGAGGCGGTCTTCCCAGTCCGTGAGGGCGGCGGCCATGGCGCGGTCGCTGTCATTCTTTCCCATGAGCGAGCTGAAGGCGGCGGTCTCGGCGCGGCGGGCGCGCTGGAGACGCCACGTGTGCTCGGCAATCAGGTCGACGAGGGTGCCCTCGGCGGTGCTGGCGGGCGCGTAGTCGGCATGCAGCTCCTGGCGGAGCGCGTCGAATTCGGCGGGATCTTCGCCGGGGATCACGATCTGCTTCGCAGTCAGACCGTGTCGCAAACTATTGGCGCAAGAGGCGCGTTTGCCGGCTTCGGTTCTGGGGCCGGTGGAATGGGCCGCGTTGGCGCGGTTGGCGCTAACTTGAGCGGGAGTCGTCATACGGTTTGAAGGTATAAGAATGCGGAATCTCGGGAGTATGGATTGAGCAGGGGCTTTCGGGAGCAAGTTGCGTGGAATCAGGAGCCTGGCGACACCAAAATATATTTGCAAATTTTGTGAATCGCCCATTGGTGTTCCCACAACCGAAGATGAAACGGGCGTCGAGCAGGGGCTAATTTGGGCGATAATTAACTAGACTGACCTGATTTGTGGTATGCTCTGCGAAATGGCCGAAAAAATGTCGGCAGGGCAGAAGGCGGCACAAACACGAAAACGACGTGCAGCCGGAAAGAAGGCAGCGGTAACGAGAAAACGGCGAGCGGCAGCCAAGAAGGCCGCCGCTACAAGAGCGGCAAGAAAATCTATCGCGGATCGAACGTCGTCATAGCTTGGCGGCAGGGCAACGTTTGTTCCTTTCGACAGCCGTAGTGTGTCGAAACACGGCGGAAAGGTCAACGCGTGCCCATCGTCACACTGCCCTCCGAGAACCCGCAGAGAAAGAGACTATCCGGCCCATTGCGGAGAATCCGTCCAGACTGTGGAGCTTGTACGACATCATGATGCGGTTTGACGCAGACGATTTTTGCCGAGTATCCAGCCTTCTCGGCCAAATGTATATGGACATTCGCTGCGGGAGAATTCCGCGCGATCAAACATGGGTCATCATGGCTACCGAACTGCGCTTGCTGCGGGACCACTGTCAACGTATCGGACTCGCGGCAACAGTCGCGCAGATTGAAAGAACGGCTGAGTCGATCACCGGCAACCATGGCTACGGGTTCGACCTCGATGTTATTAGTCGCGACCTGATTCAAGTCCAGTTACGGCTGAATGACGAACTGAAGGGCCGCGTCCTGTACGCAATCGACAGCGACAAGGCCGTGTATATGACGGACAGCCAGTTCGACCCGAAGGTTTCGGAGGTTTTCCCAGATGCTGCATTCGACATGGACGAGGCCGCGAAGTGTTACGCGTTGAATCGCGCTACCGCTTGTGTCTTCCACCTCATGCGCGTGACTGAATACGGTCTTCAGGCTGTTGGAAAAACACTCGGCATGAAAGATGATCGTCCGAACTGGGAGCCAATCATTGCAAAGATCGATTCGGAAATAAAGAAGCCGTACAAGGACCGTCAGTTCAAAGGTCAGACTGAGGTGTTGGCGCACATCTCATCCCACATGCACGCTGTAAAAATCGCTTGGCGAAATCGTGCAATGCACATTGAAAAGAAACATACGATCGAAGAGGCGAGAGAGATCTATGACGCCACACGTGGACTGATGCGGTACCTTGCTGAGAATCTCCCCAAACCAGCGACCGGAACGCTGACCGTCATTCGTGAGAAACTAGGCTTATGAGGCAACCGCCGGAAATGATCGAAGGACCGGAGGCGTTCACACGCTTCAAAAGCGCGCTGAAGGCCGTATTGACGGTTCCGAAGTCTGCGATGCCGCCGAGCCCCTTCAAGAAAACGGCACCCGCGACGAAAAAGAAAAGGCCAGCCGCGAAGGGCTAGCCTGCTTTTCGCTTCCCGCGCTTCTGTCTCGCACGTTCCTTCTCAGTTAACACTCGGTCGGTCAGCCAGCGTCTTGCCCGTGACTTCATTCCAGGTCAGCCGCTTGCCCACGATTTGTGATGCTGCCAGTTTGAACCGATCAAAGTCATTCAGGTCGCGGCGGGTGTTGAACCGGAACGCCTGCTCATCAATGTAGCGGAACAGGTGGAACGGTTCCACGCTCACGTAGGTGCCGTGCAAACCGCGCTTCAGCAAGCTCCAGAAGTTCTCCATCGAATTGGTGTGGACGTTCCCGTTCACGTACTCAACCGCATGATTGATGACAGCGTGCTGGTAGTCGGCTTCCAGCCCTTCATACGACTTTAGTTCATCGCTGAAGATGGCCGCGCCCGCTTCGACGTGCTCACGAACCTGCTTGTGGATTTCCTTCTTGCGGCGGTTGTCTACGACCATCGCGCGCACGTTGCCGCCACGCTCCAACATCCCCATCACGACGGCCTTATCTTTGCCGCCGGTACCGGTAATCTTCTTGCGACGCTTCGCAAGGTGCATGTTGCGAGCCTTACCACCGATGAAAGTCTCATCAACTTCCACTTCGCCGCTGAACTTCTCGAACGATCCCTGATGCAGTGCGTAACGGATGCGGTGCGCTAGGTGCCAGGCGGATTTCTGGCTGATGCCAAGGTCGCGCCCAATCTCGTAACTGCTGATGCCGTTCTTACAGTTAACGATCAGCCACAGCGCAGCGAACCACTTGTCCAGGCCGATAGGCGAATCTTCGAAAATGGTCCCGACCTTCAGCGAGAACTTCTGCCGCTCGTGCTTTCCGTAGCACTTGTAAAGCCGTGCGTTCTCCAGATAGGTAACGTGCTCTGCGCCACAGCGCGGGCAGCGTACTTGATCGTCCGGCCA
>DASSSG010000017.1:0-11094 GCA_035708545.1 Bryobacteraceae bacterium
CGAGCACGGACGCCACGCCCGCATCGACGGCATTGCCGCCCTGGCCGAGGATGCGATAACCCGCCTCGACCTCCTGGTTGTTCGCCGCGCCCACCATCTCGCGCGTGCCGCGCACCGGAGGGAACATGGTCTGCGCCGCCAGTGTTCCGGCGGCAAGGATCAGGGAGTACAGGGACCGCATCGTAATCGCTCCGCCAATGATCGATATTTTCGCAACAATTCGTACACCACGACGCCGGCCGCGGTCGCGACATTCAGCGAGTGCCTGGCTCCGAGCATCGGAATCCGCACGTGCGTGTCCGCGGTCTCGAGAAGATCCGCGCCGATGCCGTGCAGCTCGTTGCCGAAAGCGAGACATACCGGAAACCGCGGCACCCAGTCGAAAAGATCGACGCTGCGAATACTCGTCTCGACGGCGGCGATTTCGTACCCGCGCTCGCGATACAACAGGGCGGCCTCGAAGCTGCTTTCATAGTGTGCCCACGGCACGCTCTTCTCCGCGCCGAGCGCGGTCTTCGCAATTCCGTTCTGAGGCGGCGTGCCGGTGAAACCGCAGAGCAGGATCTGCTCGACAGCAGCTCCGTCAGCAGTCCGAAACAGCGACCCAACGTTGTAGAGGCTGCGGAAGTTATCGAGCAGTAAAGCCACCGGCAGGCGCGAGATCCTGTCGTACGCCCTGCCGCCGCGTGTGACCTGGAACGGGACCGCCTCGGCGTCACTCACATCCGCAGCAGGACGCGTTCGTCGTGGAACTTGCGCACGGCAAAAACGATCGCTACCACGGCATATGCGCTGTTCGCCGCGAGCGCGAAGCCGAACCGCGCCCAGGACCAGTCGCCGAGCATGATCTGCTTGATCATGCGCGTAAAGCCTGCAAATGGGAGCACGTCAAAGACGCGCCGGGTATCGAGACCCGGCAGAAACGGCGACATTCCGACCGCGAGCGCGACAAACAGAACGGGCATCGCGTAGCTCATGCCCTCTCTCGTGCTGCGGGCCGCAATGGCGAGCGCGATCGCAACCGAGGACACGAGCACGGTGAGCGGGACCAGGGACAGCAGCAGCAGCGCGACGGTCGGAGCGTCGGTCGGAAACGCCATCATCTCCGCGTCTTTCGATCCGGACATCGCCTGACGCAGTCCGAAAACAAGGCTGAGCGCGCTCAACACGGCGGTCGTGAAGCAGATCGTTGCTGCCGTGAACACCTTGCCGAGCACGATTTCCTCGCGGCGGGCGGCGCTGGACAACAGGATCTCCATCGTGCGCCGCTCTTTCTCGCCGGCGGTCATGTCCACGGCCGCGTACATCGCCCCGTTGAGTGTAAACACCAGCAGCATGAAACTGAGCATTGTTCCGAACATCGAGCCCATCATCCACTGCGGATTCGCGAGGTTCACGTGATCAAATTTCAGCGGGCTGGCGACGTCGAAAGGCACGCCGCGGCGCATGAGCTCGGAGCGGATTCGCTCGTCGCGCACCCGGGTCAGCACCTCAGTGAGGCGCGAGCGAAAGACGCCGTACTTGATCTGGTCGGACTGATCCGCGTAGATTTTGACGCTGGTCGCGCCGCTGCCTGGAGTAATTTCGAGACCGGCATCGGCCTTCTTCCCCTCGGCGGCCGCACGCACGTCCTGAACGGGAATGATCTCGAAGCCGGCTCCCCGCAGGCCGGCGCCAATCTCGGACGCGGCGGCGGTTTCTTTCACCGCGATGCGGAATTTCTGCGCGCGGGCGTCTTTGCGGCTGCGCTCGAATACGTAGCGCGTGCCGGTGATCGAAACCGGCATGATGAGGATCGGCAGGATCATCATCGTGAAAACCGTGCGCCGGTCGCGCAGCAGGTCCGTCAGCTCCTTGCGATAGAGCAGAACGACATTGCGGAAATTCATATGCGGCTCTCCGCTGGTGCGGGAGTCAGATCCAGCAGATCGAGGAAGATTTCGCGCAGCCGGTGCTTTCCCGTGCGGCTGCGGAGCTGGTCCATGGTCCCGAGCGCCGTCAAGTGTCCCTGGTGGACGACGCCGATGCGGTCGCACAGGTACTCGGCCTCTTCCATAATGTGCGTGGAATAGATGATGCACTTGCCGCGGCGCTTCGCGTCGAGTACGAAACCTTCGATGATCTGGGCTGTCGGTACGTCGAGTCCCGTGGTGGGTTCGTCGAGGATGAGAACGGGGGGATCGTGCATCACGACGCGCGCGATCGCAAGCCGCTGCCTCATGCCGGTCGAGAAATGGTCGATGCGCGAGCCGGCGTAGCTCGTCATGTCGAAACGTTCGATCAGCTCTTCCGCCCGGCGCTTCGCGGCTGCATCATCCACACCGGCGAGCCGTGCGAACAGCATGAGCACTTCACGAGGTGTCAGCCGATGGTACAGCCCCATGTCGCCGGACAGGAATCCAATGCTCCGCCGAACGGCATCAGGATCTGCCACGACGTCACGGCCAGCGACCACGGCGGAACCCGAGGTGGGCTTCAGGATGGTCGCAAGCACGCGCAGTGTGGTGGTTTTGCCGGCTCCGTTGGAGCCGAGAAGACCGAACACTTCGCCAGCGCGAGCCTCGAACGAGAGCTGGTCTACGGCTCTGACGGTGCCGCGGGTCTTGTCTTTGAAATGCTTCGAGAGCTGCCGCACCTGAATCATGCAGTTCTCACGCATTATACGGCGGAGCGTTGATTGTTACAGTTGAATCCCGTGATCGTCGGAAAAAGCCAGCGCCAGGCCGGCCAAACCGTTCCGTCCGATGTCGCCGAGCTGGTGGTACGCGCGCGCGAGTTTGCCGCGAAGCTCCAGGCGGCGAGGCAGCGCATTGCTCCGCGCGAGTTCGACTGGTATCCGTACGATTCCCTGACCAATCTCACGACGCTGGAGCGGCTGCTTTCCGGTGAGAACCGCGATCTGCTGCAGCTGGCCGCCGGCGACACGATTCTCGACGTGGGCTGTGCGGACGGCGACCTGGGCTTCTTCTTCGAATCACTCGGCTGCCGTGTGCAGGCCATCGACAACCCGATTACCAATTTCAACGCCATGCGCGCGGTCAGGGCGCTCAAAGCCGAACTGGGGTCGAATCTCGAGATCCACGAGGCCGATCTCGACGCGCAGTTTGAGCTCCCGCGCGCGCAGTACGGTCTGATTTTCTTCCTCGGCACGCTGTATCACCTCAAGAATCCGTATTATGCGCTGGAGAAGCTGTCGCGACATGCGCGCTGCTGTGTCGTGAGCACTAATATCACGCAGTATGTCACCGGGCTCTATGAGACAGTGACCGCGACCAGCATCGCTTATCTGGCCGATGTGTACGAACTGAACCGCGACAGCACGAATTACTGGGTATTCTCGGATGCAGGTTTCCGCCGGCTCCTCAAGCGGACGAACTGGGACATCTGCGACTATCTGCTGACCGGCGAGCGAGCCGCAGCCGGCGACATTGCGGGCCAGCGCGCATTCTGTCTGGCGCGCAGCCGCTTCCGCGATCAGGTGAACGTTCTGCTCGGGCGCGGATGGCACGACGCGGAGGAAGGCGGCTGGCGGTGGACGCAGCGGCGCTTTGCCGTGCGGCTGGAAAGCTCGACATGGACGGCGGCGAATCAGATCGTGCTCGAGATCTACATCCCGGAAGCTCTGATCGCGCGCACGCGTTCGCTAACGCTGGCCGCGAACATGAACGGACGCGATCTTGAACCCGAGACGTATACTGAAGCCGGCTTACACCAGTTCCGCCGCAGCCTCGCGCCGCTGTCGACAGCGCAAACCGACATACGGATTGATTTCGCACTGAGTGACGCACTGCCGCCGGACGCAGCAGACGATCGCGAGCGCGGCATTATCGTCTCGGCAATTACCGCCGGTTAATCTGAGCCGCGACCGTGAGGGAGCGGCCGGCGAAGGCTTTGGTTAGTGTCCAGGCTCGTCAGCGAATATCTCGGCCACGGGAAGAGGTTCGGCTCCGGGCAGCAACGGTAGCGGGACCGATTCCCCGGACTCATAGGTGATCGAGTGCTTGTCCGGCGTGGACACGCGCACGGTCCGCAGCTTCGGATTCACCAGCCAGAACTCGCGCGCGCCCGTGGCGAGGCAGAGGGCTTCCTTGTCAGCGATTTCATCGACCGTGTTAGAAGGTGAGAGGACCTCAATCACGATATCCGGGGCGCCACTGAAATAGGATTCCGGGTCATACGTTGCCCAGCGCGCGTGCGAGATGATGGCAACGTCAGCACTTCGAAGCTCGGCCTCGCGAGGTGTAAACGGAAACTCCTGCCCCACCTTGCCGAACGCTCGAGTGCGTGGTGTCAGCAGGGCCACGAGTTGCATCTGCGCTTTCGTGTGCCGCCCCCTGGGATATGTCACTTTGACGAGTTCCCCACGCCGAAGCTCCCAGCGCCCATCAGGCGGCGGCGGAACCCGCGAATACTCATCGACGGTAAGCAGCGTTCGCGTCGAAGTCGCCATAGCACGTGTATCCATTGTCGCGCACCGGCGATACCCTCATGTCGCGATATGATTGACGCAAACAGGGGCAATTCATGCAAACCGGCTTTCCCTGGCGAGCCGTGGCGCTCGCGTTCGTTGCGGTCGTGAACGTTACCGCGCAGACTAACGTGGGGCAGATCTCCGGCAAGGTCTTCGATTCCTCGGGCGCCGTCGTGCCGGGCGTCAAAGTCACCAGCACCAACGAGGGGACCCGTGCCGTGCAAACGGCAACCACCGACGGCACCGGTTTCTATTCTTTTCCGAGCCTGGTCAGCGGGACATATATCGTGCGCGCCACTAAGGAAGGGTTCCGGCCATCCGAGCGCTCCGGGGTGACGCTCGAAGCCGCATCGCGCCGTGCCGTCGACTTCACGCTCGAGATCGGGCAGGTAACCGAAGCCATCTCCGTTACCGCAGAGGCAATTCAGGTGCAGGCCAGCTCCGGCGACGTGTCGACGGTAGTTACCGAGCGCCAGCTCAGCCAACTTGCGCTGAACGGCCGCAACTACACGCAGTTGTTGCGCCTGATTCCCGGCTCCGCGGTGACTGCGATCGATCCCTTCGGTCTCGCGCTCTCAACCACCGGGCAGCGCATCAACGGCGTGCGGTCGAACTCGGTGTACTTTACCGTCGATGGCGCCGACAACATGGACAACGGCGCCAACTCAAACGCGATCATCAGTCCCAACGTGGACACGATCAGCGAAGTGCGCGTGCTCACTTCGAGCTACAGCGCGGAGTTCGGCGGGCGCTCGGGAGCTCTGGTAAATGTCGTCACCAGGAGCGGGACCCGCGAGTTTCACGGCTCGGCGTTTTACTTCGTTCGCAACGATATCTTCGACGCCCGCAGCTTTTTCGCGCGCCAAAGACCGCCGCTGCGCTTCAATAATTTCGGCTGGACGCTGGGCGGCCCGATCTACTGGCCCGGCAAGTTCAATTCCGACCGGCAAAAGCTGTTCTTCTTTGGCGGGCAGGAGTGGAAGTACAACCATCAGTCGACAGTAAACACGAGCACCGTTCCCACCGCCGCGGAGCGCGCAGGCGACTTCGGTGCCTCGCCGCTCGCGGCGCCTGTCGATCCGTCAACGCGGCAGCCTTTCCCGGATCGCGTCGTCCCGCGATCGCGCTGGTCACAGAACGGCCCGCGCCTGCTCAGGCCGTACCCTCTGCCGAACTATACCGGGCCCGGCGGGAACTACGTCGCCACAGGCGCGAACCGCACCGATACCAAAGAGAACATGATCAAGATCGACTGGCTGCCGGGTCCGAAGCATCAACTGATGTACCGCTTCACACATCAGGACTGGGACATCTTCAACGGCTTTCAGGGCGGCAATACCGGAATCGTTCCCGGCGGCCGGCCCCGGCCCGGCTGGACGACGGTTCTGAGCCACAGCTACTCGATAACGCCAACCACGCTGAACTACTGGAGCTTCGGTGTAAGTGCGAACCAGATCAGCGGCCTGCCGCGAAACCAGATCCTCCGCCGCGACACGCTCGGCCTCACCTATCCCGAGATTTTTCCTGCAAACAATTACCAGGTCGGGCCGAGCGTGAATCTGGCCGGCTTCACCGGGTACACCGTCGGCGATCGCATCCGAAACCTGAACACGACGTTCCAGTGGCGCGATGACTTCAGCAAAGTAGCGGGCTC
Source organism: Bryobacteraceae bacterium (assembly GCA_035708545.1). Classification (GTDB taxonomy): domain Bacteria; phylum Acidobacteriota; class Terriglobia; order Bryobacterales; family Bryobacteraceae; genus DASSSG01. The sequence continues at coordinate 6,126 of DASSSG010000017.1, forward strand.
GCACACCCTGAAGTTCGGCGCGCAGCTCACGCGCAGCCGCAAGGATCAGAACAATTCCGGCGCGAACGACAACGGCACTGTGACGTTCAACACGTCGGCCGCGAATTCGACACGGAATGTGGTGGCCGACGCGCTGCTCGGGATTTTCCAGAACTACACCGAAGGCCAGCTCGATACGGCGTGGTTCGCGCGCATGAGTCAGTTCGAGTTCTACGGCCAGGATTCATGGCGCGCCAGCCGCCGCCTTACGCTCGAGTTCGGGCTGCGCTACAACATGGTGCTGCCTCTGTACAGCGCGCTCGCAAACTTCACGACCTTCGACCCCGCGCGGTTCAATGCGGCGGCGGCCCCGCAGGTGAGCCGCAGCGACGGTTCGCTCAGCGCCGGCGGGGATCCCTGGAACGGAATCGTGATTTTCGGATCGGGATTTCCGGATCGCGCGAAAGGACGAATTCCGGCGGCGGCCGACCCGAATACTTCGCGGCTGTTCGTCGGGCTCCCGAAGGGCGGCGTACAGAACGACACGAAGGACTGGGGACCGCGCTTCAGCTTCGCATTCGATCCCCGGGCAAACGGCAGGACCGCGATCCGCGGCGGCTTCGGCATGTTCTATGACCGCATTCAGACGGATTTTCTCGGAGGCTCGTCCAATAACCCGCCGTTCGCCGGCAGCGCAAATATTTTCGACGGCAACATTGATAACCCGGGCGGCGGCACGCAACGGAGCTTCCCGCCCAACCTGAGCGGTATCATGCTCGGGCTGCATACGCCGAGTGTCATGTCGTATAACCTCGGTGTGCAACAGGAAATCCGGCAGGGACTGGTTGCCGACGTCAGCTATGTCGGAACGCAGGGGCGCAACCTGCTGCGCACCATCAACATCAACCAGCTCCGGCCGGGCGCGGGCCTTGCGAATCCCGGCGTGAACTTCAATGCGCTGCGGCCGTATCGCGGATACGGTTCGATCAGCCTGCAGGACACCGGCGACAGCTCGAACTACAACAGCCTGCAGGCCTCGCTCAACCAGCGCTATCGCGCGGGTCTTACGCTCGGCATCGCATATACGTTCTCGAGGACGCTCGATACCTCAGGCGGTTCCTTCCAGGATATCTACGACACGCGCCGCGAGTACGGTCTCAGCGGGATTCACCGCGCGCACATCCTGACCGTCAACTACGTATACGATCTGCCATTCTTCCGAACGAACGGTTCGCGCGTGCTGCGCGCCGGGCTCGGCGGCTGGCAGATCAGCGGCATCAGCCTGTACCAGAGCGGCGCGCCCAACTCGGTCACGGTGCCGGTTGATACAGCGCGCATCGGCGTCACGTCATCGCGCGCGGACGTGATCGGCGACCCGAATCTGCCGCGGAGCCAGCGGACGCTCGCCCGCTGGTTCAACACGGAGGCATTCCTTCCGGCGGAGCGGATGGCCGCGGGCCGTTTCGGCAACAGCGGACGCAACGTGCTGATCGGGCCGGCATACACGCAGCACGATGTCGCCGTGATGAAGAACTTCACGTTTACCGAGCGCGCCTATCTGCAGTTTCGCGCCGAGAGCTTCAACGTGTTAAATCATCCGTCGTTCACCGGGATCAACACGACGGTTCGCTTCGACGCGCAGGGCCGTCCGACACAGAACTACGGGTCGGTCACGAGCTCCGGCCCGGGACGGGTGCTGAGCTTCGGTCTGAAGCTGGTGTTTTGACGATTTGAGAGGGGCGGTTCCGGAGGCGCCCCGCTGTGCCATAATTCACCTCGTATGCAAATCCGTCCACTGCACGATCGCGTAATCGTAAAGCGCCTCGAGGAAGGCGAAACTCGTCATGGGAGCATCATCATTCCCGATTCCGCGAAGGAGAAACCGCAGCAGGGCGAGGTGTTCGCGGTCGGTGACGGCAAGCTGCTCGAGAACGGGCAGCGGGCAAAGCCCGATGTGAAGGCCGGCGACCGTATCCTGTTCGGCAAGTATTCAGGATCGGAAGTCAAAATAGAGGGCCAGGAGGTCCTGATCCTGCGCGAAGACGAGATTCTGGGCGTGCTGGAATAGCAGCACCTCACTGGGGGCCGGCAGCCTCTCAGCCGGTTGCTGGCCGCATCGCGGGCGGTTGTTGACTGGCCGGGCGCGGGTTACGAGCCGAGCGCGCAGCCTGACAAGCTGCCCCACGGCAATCCGCGTTTCGTCCTCGAACTCTGCTATTCTGAAAAACGATACCCGAGAAAGTCAGGAGTTTACTCGTAGTATGTTCACGCGAATCGGCGTTCTGCTGCTCGCCTCGCTCGGAATCGCGGCGGCGCAGTCGAAAGTAGCCATCATCAACGTGCAGAATGCCGTGCTGGAAACGGCCGAGCTCAAAAAGGCGCAGGCGGATCTCGAAGCCAAATTCAAGCCGCGCCAGGCACAAATCGATAACATCCAGAAAGAGCTGGCGGGCATCCAGGCCCAGCTGCAGAGCGGCGGCGGCAAGCTCACGCAGCAGCAGGCGGAGAACCTGCAGGCGACCGGCCAGCGCCGCCAGCGCGAACTGCAGCGCCTGACCGAAGACGTGCAGGCCGATGTGGACCGCGAACGCAATGAAGTGCTGCAGCGGGCCGGCAGCCGGATGCAGGAAGTTGTGCGGAAACTGGCCGATGAGCGCGGAGTGGACGTGGTGATCGATGTCTCCAATGCGGTATACTTCAGACCCGCTCTCGACATCACGAAGGACGCCATCGCCGCTTACGATAAAGCCCATCCCGTGCCACCCACCACCGCCGCGGCGAAGTAATCACAGGCTGGCGGGGCGCTCGGTTGCGCGCCTCGCCGCCCGCCCGGGTTTCAGCCCTCCAGATTCGCTTCGAGCGTGATTCTCGCCTTCAGCAGCTTCGAAATCGGGCAGCCATCCTTCGCGGCGTTCGCCGCCTCCTGAAACTTCGCGCGATCCGCGCCAGGCATGCGCGCGCTCACCTTCAAATCACTCGTGGTCACCGTCCATCCTGCGTCGGTCTTCTCGAGTCCCACGGTGGCCGACGCCCGGATGCTCTCCGCGGTCATGCCGCGCTCGCCGAGCTGCGCCGACAGCGCCATCGCAAAGCACCCTGCGTGCGCCGCCGCAATCAGCTCCTCCGGATTCGTGCCCTGTCCTGATTCGAATCTCGTCCCGTAGGAATACTGCGTGTTGTTCAGCACGCCGCTTCCTGACGATATCGTCCCCTTGCCGTCCCTGAGGCCGCCCCGCCATTCGGCGGACGCCGAGCGTTTGATCATGCATTTCCCTCCGCAATCCATTATCAAGCCCCACTGCCGCGGCAGCGAAGTACAATCTCGGACAGACCTCATGGGCTACCTCGATGCGTACGGCGCCGGGGAGGAGCGGCGAGCGAAGATCGTCAGGACTCTGGTGCTGTCGCTCATCATCCTCGCGGTTCTGGCCGGCATCGTCTGGTGGCGTTTCCGGAACTGGGCTGAAAATAAGCGCGTGGAGCAGTTCTTCAGTGACCTGCGAGGCGGCGACTACAAGAGCGCGTACTCGCTCTGGGGCTGCACGGACGCGCGGCCGTGCCGTGACTACTCGTTCGATCGGTTCATGGAAGACTGGGGGCCGAAGAGCGCGCATGCAAACCTGAGCGCCATGCAGGTTGCGGAGACGAAATCCTGCTCGGGCGGCGTGATCAAGATTCTGAAATTTCCCGCTGATGAGGTGGTTTTATGGGTCGACCGGCAGACGAAGACAATCGGATTCTCCCCGTGGCCGGTCTGCAACCCCCGCATGCAGGTCGATCTGAAGACAGGCCAGCCGGCGCAATGATCCAATACCTTCTCCCTGTGTTCGGCCTTGGGATGTGGGCCGCGGCGCCCCAGCTCACCGTGAGGCTCGATCCCGAGGGCGGCGGCTGCCGCCTCATCGTGCGCAATGATCACACCGTGGCCGCCACTGCGTACACCGTCGAAGGCGAGAGCCGCGGCGAGCGCTGGAGTGAGACCCATGAACAGACCGGGGCGGCCGGCGGCCTGGCGCCATACGCCGAAGCAGTCGTCCGGCGCGTGGACTGCTCCAGCAAGCCGACCCGGACCGCGGCCGTTTACGCCGACGGATCAGCTATTGGCGAACCGGAGCTTGTTACCGAGATCATCGAGGGCCGGCGCGCACGGCTTGCAAATACTCGCGAACTGATCCGCCGCATCGAATCAGCCCGCAAACAGCGCAAATCAAACCAGCAGATCTCCGACGAGATCGACCGCTGGGCGACGACCGAAGGGCACCAGACCTACGCCACGTGGGAGGAGATACGAGGCAGAATGAAGCAGAAAAGTCTCGACCAGCTCCTTCAGGATCTTCGCCAGCGCGAGCGCTGGCTCGCGTCATCGAAACCTTCGCTTGAATCGCCACGGCCGTGAGCGCGGGACGAATCGGCTGCGTCGAAACTGCCCGTTGAGCGATGGCGGGCCATCGCGGGTGATGCGTGATCAGGATCCGGCAGGCGCGGTCCGCGCCTGTTCGAGCTGGCGCAGCCGTAATCAGCCACGCCCGAACCGGCGCTTCAGCGGGCCCGCAAGGGCCTGCACGGCGATTTCCAGCTCCGGGACGCGCAGGGCGCGGCAGACGCCGTAGTAGACAACCAGACCGACAGGTATCGAGACCGCCAGGTCGACCAGGAATCCGAGCTTTCCGGAACCCAGAAACCGCGCCACCAGTGAGCTCGCCGTCCACACGGCCAGCCCCATGGCAAAGGAAGCGACGATGATGCGCACCGTCGAAGTGCCGAGGTTCCGCCCGTAGATCCCTCCGGCGCGGTTCCGCATGACCCAGAACAGAATCACCGCGCTCACAATCGCCACCGTCGAGGTCGACAGCGCGAGCCCGTAATGCCGCAGGTCAAAGACGCGAATGAGCGTCGTCGCCATGCTGTAGTTCACGATGATCGACACGAGGCTGACGATCATCGGCGTGCGCGCATCATCCAGAGCATAGAACGCAGGATTCACGACCTT
>DASSSG010000018.1:0-3499 GCA_035708545.1 Bryobacteraceae bacterium
CGTATCTTTCAGCGATGCCGAAACAATGAAGCGGATGTTTGGTGTTGAGCGGGTTACCGTATCTCCGACTGGCGTTGACGGCGAGTATTTTCAGCGCCGGCAGCACCATCCGACCTGCTACGACCTGTGCTTCATCGGCTCCATGGACTGGCTTCCCAACGCAGACGCCATATTGCACTTTTATCGTGACGTGTTGCCGCTGATCCGGCAGCGCATCCCGCAGTGCTCGCTGGCGGTTGTTGGACGCAACCCCACGCCTGAAATCTCGCGTCTTGCTGCGGAACGCGGCATTACGGTTACGGGCACGGTTGCGGACGTGCGGCCATATCTATGGTCCTCGCGAGTGTCCATCGTGCCGCTGCGAATCGGGGGTGGAACCCGCCTGAAGATCTACGAGGCAATGGCAGCGGGCACGCCGGTGGTTTCGACGAGTATCGGCGCTGAAGGCCTCGCTGTCGCACACCCGGAAACCATTCGGCTGGCCGATTCCCCCGAGGCGTTCGCCGAGCAGTGTGTGCGGCTGATTGAAAACCACGCGGAGCGTGAACGCCTGGCCACGGCTGCGGCCGCACTCGTTCTCTCGCGCTTCTCGTGGGACACGGTGAGCCGCGACTTCGCGAATCTGGTGTTCGGCTAGTCTGCCGCCTCTGAATATTCTGCACTGTGTCTGCTGAAGCTCGTGCCACGTGGCGCACGTTTCAACGTGCCGGCGCGGATTTCAATCCGCGCGCCTTCAACTTCAAGCACGTCGGACGCGGGACACCAGCATCATCGCTTCCGGCCGCAGATCGCGAACAAGCTGTCGTAGTTGCGGGGCAATTGCGCTCGTCGAATCGAGCCCCGGCGTACCTGCGGGAATTTCGTGCAACGGCGGCCCAGCCTGGCCATCATCATGCGGCTGCGGTCGTCACGCGCATCAAAGCGGGATAGCAAAAGCGCAACGCCACCGAGACACCGCAGCCAGCCCACGGCCTTCTGCCTCGCCGCCGGCACCACAATCTGTGTATTGCGTTCTCATGCGCTACAAGAACGCGTAGCAGCGGCGAAAAACCCGCGAACCGGCGTGCCGCCGCGACGCCGGTTGTGTGACTCATCGCGCCAGGTCAGCGCAGTTCTGAGGAACTGATGGCCTGGGCTGATGTCGTCCGCCGATCGGCAGTGAACTCCTCGTAGATCGAGGCCATGCGCGACACGGCTGCAGTCAGTGTGAAATTTTCGCGCAGGTATCGGGCGGCATCGGCCGCATATTGTCTTCGGGTGCAGGAATCTGCAAGCAGCCTTTCAAGTGCTCTCGCCAGCGCGTTTGCATCACCCGGCGGCACGAGAACTCCCGTCTTACCGGGGATGACCAGTTCCGGGTTACCGCCTGTATCGGAGGCGATCGGGCAGACTCCGCAGGCCATTGCCTCCATCAGTGAATTCGAGAGGGCCTCTGATAATGACGGAAGCACGAAAATATCGAAAGCGCGCAACCAGCAGCCGACATCGGCGACTGCGGGCTGAAATACAACTCGGCCGGCGACGTCCAGGCGCTGCGCGAGCGAGCGCAACACCGGCAGCATGTCTCCCTCGCCGACAATGACGAGCCGTGCATCACTGCACTCGCGAATGTGCGCGAAGGCCTCGACGAGAACGGGCAGCCCCTTCTCCGGACGCAGCACCGCGACGGTGCCTATGATCGGTCCGGGACCGGCCAGTTCCCGGTCGCGGACGGACGGACCGCTGCCCCAGCGTTCACTATCGATGCCGTTGTAGCAAAGGCGCACCTTTTCGGGTCGGGCGCCCTCGTCTTCGCTCATGTGCCGCACGAGCGCCCGGCAATTAACGACTACTGCGTCAACCAGACGGTCCGTAGCACGAAGCGCGTGATGCTCCCAGGTTCCGAAAAGCGTGCGGTAGCAGCGCTGGCTGGAGAGCACGGCGTGGCAGCCATGCCAGCGAGCCAGCGGTACGGCAAACAGCGTGCTCGGCGTATCGAACGAGTGGACCAGGCGAATGCCGTTCCGGTCGATGTACGAACCGAACCGCCGGCCGGCGCCGAACAACGCAGGCGATCGAAAGCTGCGGACCTGAAACGCCGCGACGGGCACGCCCGCCGCTCTGAGTTCTTCTCCGCGGAATCCGCTGTCGCGAAAACATCCGACGTGCGGGTCCCAGCGCGATCGATCAAGACCCTTCGCCAGTTCAGTCAGCTGGCGCTCGCTGCCACCGGGCCCGAGTTCGCGGGCGAGCAGCAAGATTGGCGTGGGGCTGCGTTCCGGCGACGAATTCATACTGTTGCCCTGCCCGCGTCCCTACCTGTGACGGCAACTGCGCAGCGATTCGAATACTCCTCGGACCCGTTTTCATCCCCGTTTGTGGCGACAGCCGTGGGCCATTCAAACGCACCGGCCAGCTCGATTATCCCCGTCTCGTCCATGCTGACGTACACAGAATATCTCTTGTGCTCGTCGCACCCGATAAACTGCTTGATACTGCCCATGCTCCTGCCTGTGGTTTGGCTCCCACGCGACTGATTGTCGGTCCAATCCGCCGCGGAGCGTGGGACGCCCCGTAGTTGAGTCACAAAAGTCCGAACTTTTTTTTCAAACTGAATCTACTGGACTTACGCGCTGATCGCAGGATCACATTTACAGCGCTGTCGTGAGAATCGAAGGCGAGTGGGGTCGTGCCGGAACGCGACACCCCCATGTATTTCTCCGATTTCTTTGAGGTGAACAATGAAAGCTCCTGCTATGCTGGCCGCCGCGTTCCTTTTGGCGGCGGCTGCGTATTCTCAAACACGTATCAACCTGCGGTCGCAGAGCAGGGACGTTGATTTCTCCGCCGCCGACTCGACACGAACTGCGAAGACGGGTTCGGCACTGCCCGCGACTTGCGTGATCGGCGAAACCTTCTTCAAGACCAACGCACCGGCCGGACATAACCTGTACGGCTGCACCGCCGGCAACGTGTGGACCGCGGTGGGCGATGCCGTGCCGTCCGCTATCGGCAATGCGAGCCGCGTATTGTCGAGTGATGGCACCAATCTCGAATGGCGTGCCCTCGGCGGCGATGTGGCAGGTCTGCCGGAGGCTCTCGCCGTCACTGCAATTCAGGGCCGGCCGGTTTCGGCTACCGCTCCCGCGGGTGGGCAGACACTCATCTGGGACGCCGCAGCGAGCCGCTGGATTCCCGCAAACGGCGCATGGGGCGGACTGCTGTCCGATCTCGCCGATCTCAAGGTCGTGCGCAAAACCGACACTCAGCTCACGATCGGTGATAGTTGCACGGCGGCCCAGCCGTGCACGGTACGGCTGGGGACGAACGTCTACACGTTTCGATCGAATTTCGTTGTCAATCTCACTGGCGGCAGCGGAAGCGCGCACATATACATCGACGAGAACGGAAACCTGACGGTCGGACATACATTGGCTCTTACCTGCTCCACCGGGTGCGTGGAGACGCCCGGCATTTCCGCCTATCCGCCAAATTCGATTCCGCTTGCTTCCTGGAGCGC
>DASSSG010000019.1:0-2867 GCA_035708545.1 Bryobacteraceae bacterium
TGCCGTTCTTTTCGGGGTCATCGCCGCGTTTATCACGGTGCGGGCCATTATCAAGCGATTGGGCGGCGAGCTCGCATACGCCGTCGATGTGGTCCAGCGCATCTCGGACGGAGATCTCACGACCGACGTAGCCACGCGCGACGGAGATGCGACGAGTTTGCTCGCCAGCATGAAGAAGATGCAGGGGAGCCTGCACGAAGCGGTATCGGCAATCCGGCAATCCACCAATGCGATCGCTACCGCTTCCAAACAGATCGCTGCCGGCAACGCGGATCTGTCGCAGCGCACGGAGGAGCAGGCATCTTCTCTCGAAGAGACTGCGTCTTCGATGGAGCAGCTCGCCAGCACGGTCAAGCAAAATACCGAGAACGCGCGGCAGGCGAATCAACTGGCCAACGGGGCGTCCGCAGTCGCGGTCAAAGGCGGCGAGGTCGTGACTCAGGTCGTCTCCACGATGGGCGAGATCACGGAATCCTCCAAGAAGATAGTCGAGATCATCAGCGTGATCGACGGAATTGCTTTCCAGACGAACATACTCGCGCTGAACGCGGCCGTGGAAGCAGCCCGGGCGGGCGAGCAGGGCCGCGGCTTTGCGGTGGTGGCAAGCGAAGTGCGCAGCCTCGCGCAGCGCAGCGCGGCGGCCGCCAAGGAAATCAAGGAGCTCATCGGCAATTCCGTGCAGAAGGTGGAAAGCGGAAGCGAGCTCGTCGATCGTGCGGGCAAGACGATGGAAGAGATCGTTACGTCCGTCAAACGCGTGACCCATATCATGGCGGAGATCGCGGCGGCATCCCAGGAGCAGAGCTCCGGCATCGAACAGGTCAATCAGGCCGTCACGCAGATGGATCAGGTGACGCAGCAGAATGCGGCGCTCGTCGAGGAGGCTGCGGCCGCGGCGGAATCGATGCAGGACCAGGCGCAGACGCTGACCCGCGCTGTCGCGGTGTTCAAGGTGGAACATGGCGCGCCGGTCTCCGTGCAGCCGAAGCACAGGCAAGCGGTCGCGGCCACGCCCGCGAAGCGTACAGAGCGCCGAGGCCCGAACCGGGCGAAGAACGTGACGAGACTGCCGGCGGAGCGCAAGCCGGCCGAAGAAGCAGCGGCGCCACCAATGCCGGCTGCGGCGGCGAAGACCGGCACCAACGACGAATGGAGCGAATTCTGATGATGCATACCAGCGAACAGCTCGCGGCCGGTTCGCGCACGCTCGAAAGCCACGCGCAGGAATACCTCAAGGTCACACTCGGCAGCGAGGAGTAGGGCGTGAAAATACTCAAAGTGCAAGAGATCCGCGGCTACGAAAGGCCCACCGCGATCGCAAATACCCCTGGGGTATATCTGGGACTGCTGCGGGAAACACAGCTTCAATAACGCAATACGTCTTCTTACGTAAGGAGCATACGGATTATGCAGCGCGTGCACGCAGCGCAACACAATTCACGTTCCATGGGCGTTGCAGTCGGGTGCCTCTCGATCGCACTGCTCTCCGGCAGCGTCTACGCGTATCAGCCGCTTGTCACCGACGACACGGGTACTCAGGGTGCCGGCGGTAATCAGGTCGAGTTGGCGTACAACCGCACACGGGACAAGGCACCTGGTTTCAGGGAAACGTCTGACGAGGTTGGCTTCGTCTACACACGCGGCGTGACCGACGAGCTCGATTTGTACGTAGGGATCGGGCACTTCAGAATATCTCCTGAGGACGCCCCGAGAGAGCGCGGTTTTGGCAACGTGGCCGTGGGCGCCAAGTGGCGCTTTTACGAAAACGAAGCCAGCAAACTCAGCGTTGGGATAAAGCCAGAAGTGCAGTTGCCCATTTCCGAGCACAGGGAGTCGCGCGGGTTCGGAACTGCAAAGGTCTCTTATGGCACGGCCCTTCTGGTCACGCAGGAAACCGGTTTCGGCGCCATCCACGCGAACCTCGCAGTCGACCGCGTGCGCTACCACGATGACGCGCTCAATGCCGCCGAGCGGCGAACGCTTTTCCGCCTGTCGGTGGCACCCGTATGGGACGTGACCGAGGGCTGGAAGCTTGCGCTCGATGCCGGCGTCATGACCAACCCGGACCGCACGGCGCGCGCGCGCATGGGCTATGTCGAGGTCGGTGCGATCTATTCGCCGAGCAAGAACCTCGATCTCGCCGCAGGCGTGGTGCGCAATATCATGGATGGTGCCGCCAGCACGACCCTGGTGACCGTCGGCATCACTGCACGATTCTGAGCGGCGTCTCATCCCATGCCGTCGTTATTCAGTGCGACCTTTCGCGACCGTCGGGATGAAATAATGCCTTCGTGACGCGGGGCGACAGGAACTTCTCAAGTTAGTCGCGGAACTGCCGTCACCGGACGTGGGGTAGATGAATGCAGGTTCTGAACGCGAATACGGCTCTACTGAGGTCCGGCGTGTCGGCCGTGGCAGACGCACGTGCAAAGAACGGATGGTTCGTGCCGCATGCGGATCGCGACTTCGAAAGAATGTATAAGGCCTGCTACAGCGGCAAGGCTATTTTCTTACCAGGGGAGATCTAATATGTTCGGCAACCTCAAAGTGGGGGCGAAGCTGGCACTCGCATTTTTTGCCCTCATCGTGCTCGCCGGGACTCTGGCGGGTGTGGCGATGCAGCGTATAGCGGTGATGAATTCGGACTGGCAGCACTTCGAGCACGTGACGCTGCAAAAGAAGAGCGACCTCGGCGTGGGCGAGCGCGCGCTCGCTGAGGGTATCCAGGCTTTCAAGAATTACGTGTTGAGAGGCGGCGACTACAGCAAGCGTTTCGATAACGCCATGGGCTCAATTGACCGTGCCGTAGCCGATTATCGGGGACGAGGCGAGTTGTCGCAGGAAGAGGAGAAACAGCTCACGGCGAT
>DASSSG010000020.1:0-4723 GCA_035708545.1 Bryobacteraceae bacterium
CGATGCAACGGCGCGGCAGTGGGTGGCCGAGACCGAGACTACCGACGAGTTTCTCGCCTCCGAAGGTCGCGTCGTGGAGGTCCTCAGCGAGCATCAGTGTCAGGGTTGGCTCGAAGGGTATCTCCTCACCGGCCGGCACGGTCTGCTCAACAGCTATGAAGCGTTCATTCACATCGTCGATTCGATGTTCAATCAGCACGCGAAATGGCTGAAAGTGACGCTGGAACTGCCCTGGCGTGCGAAGATCGCATCGTTGAACTACCTGCTGGCCAGCCATGTCTGGCGTCAGGACCACAACGGTTTCACGCACCAGGATCCCGGTTTATTGATCTCGTCGTGAACAAGAAAGCCGAGATCGTACGCGTTTATCTGCCGCCCGACGCGAACTGCCTGCTATCCGTAATGGATCACTGCCTGCGCAGCCGTCATTACGTGAACGTCGTCGTTGCCGGCAAGCATTCCGCGCCACAGTGGCTGGACATAGAATCGGCGATACGGCACTGCACCGCCGGCATCGGCTTCTGGAGATGGGCGAGCAACGACGAGGGCGCGGAGCCCGATGTCGTGATGGCCTGCGCCGGAGATGTCCCGACACTCGAAACCCTGGCCGCAACCACGATCCTGCGCCGCAGCCTGCCCGAGCTGAAGATCCGCGTCGTCAACATCGTCGATCTCATGCGGCTTCAGCCTGCGAGCGAGCACCCTCATGGCCTGCCGGATAAGGACTTCGACGTTCTGTTCACGAAAGACAAGCCGATCATCTTCGCCTATCATGGTTATCCCTGGCTGATTCACCGCCTCATCTATCGCCGCACCAACCACGCCAATCTGCACGTCCGCGGCTATAAGGAAGAAGGGACGATAACTACGCCGTTTGATATGGCCGTACTCAATCAGCTCGATCGCTTCCACCTCGCCATGGATGTTATCGACCGTCTCCCCGCGCTCGGAGCGCGCAGCGCGTATCTGAAACAGGAGTTACAGGAGAAGTTAGTCGATCACCGCCGCTACATCGTCAAATACGGAGACGATCTCCCCGAAATCCGCAACTGGAAATGGGGTCCGTATATGGGCAGCGAGGCAAAAGCCCCGCCCGAGCTCCGCGGGTAATTGCACGCCGCCATGACCCGGACCGTTCCGACGCTTGTTCTCACATGCGCCTTCGTCGCAGCCGCTGTGCGCCCGGTGCCGCCTCCCGGCATCGCCGTTCCGGAGAAGGATCGTGTCGAGCTCGAGACTGGTCTCGCGCGGCTGCGCGAGTCCTTCACGGCACTGAAAGGGGTGGCGCTCCTGCCCGACGTGCAGATTTTCTACGCCGCGGTCCGCTCCGCGCTCGGATCAAACCAGTTCTTCCGCCCTGAAGAAATCAGCCGCGCAGGAGCACTGCTCGCTCAGGGCCGCGCGAGAGCCGCAGAGCTCGCGAATGGTCGCGCTCCCTGGACCACCGCGACAGGTCTCGTTGTGCGCGGCTACATCTCGCGAATCGACAACAGCGTTCAGCCTTACGCGCTGGTCGTCCCGCCCACTTACAATCCGTCGCTGCCGCGGCGCTGGCGCCTCGACGCCTGGTTCCACGGCCGGGGCGAAACACTCAGCGAGGTCAACTTCCTCTATGATCGCCAGCGCAGCGCCGGCGAGTTCACCCCCGCGAACACTTTCGTCCTGCACCTGTACGGGCGCTACTGCAACGCCAACAAGTTCGCCGGCGAGATCGATCTGTTCGAGGCGCTCGCAGCCGTAAAGAAGGCGTATCCGATCGACGAGAATCGCATCGCGGTACGCGGCTTCAGCATGGGCGGGGCTGCAACCTGGCACATCGCGGCGCATTATCCGGGCGAGTGGGCCGCGGCCGCGCCAGGCGCCGGTTTTGCCGAAACGCCCGAATACCTGAAGCTGAGCGCCGCCGATCTGCAGGCGACTCCCTGGTGGGAACGGCGGCTGTGGCATTGGTACAACGCCATTGACTACGCCGAGAACTTCTTCAACCTGCCCGTTGTGGCCTACAGCGGCGAGATCGACCGGCAGAAACAGGCCGCCGACATTATGGCCCGCTACATGAAAGAAGCGGGCCTCACGCTCAGGCATGTGATCGGACCACAGACAGAACACCGTTACCACCCTGAGTCGAAGGTGATCATCGACGGTCTGATCGACGAGATCGTCGCGCGAGGCCGCGATCCGTACCCGCGCCGGCTCCGCTTCACGACGTACACGCTCCGCTACAACCGGATGCGCTGGGTCGTCATCGATGGACTTGATCGTCACTGGGCGAAAGCCCGCATCGAAGCCGAGGTAAATGGCCGCGGTGATCAGGTCACGATTCGCACGTCGAATGTTCGTGAGTTCCACTTCGAACTGGGCCCTGGCAGCCGCGTACTCTCGCCCGCCGGCGAGATAACGGTGGTTATCGACGGGCAGACACTGCGTGCCTCCGGCCCGATGACCGATGGCTCGTCTTCAACCGCATTCCGGCGTAACGGCGCCCAATGGAGCGCCGCCAGTCAGCCATTGCCAGGACTTCGCAAACGCCACGGACTGCAGGGTCCCATTGATGACGCTTTCATGGACTCGTTCGTCTTCGTCATACCCACCGGCCCAGCCAGTGCGTGGATCGCGGCGGAGCAGGCACGCGCGATTCGCGAATGGAAACGCCAGTGGCGGGGCGATGCGCAGGTCCGGCGCGACACGGAAGTGACCGGCGACGATATCGCCAACAGCAACCTGGTGCTCTGGGGTGACCCGGCGAGCAACAATTTCCTCGCCCGCTTCGCCGATCGCCTGCCGGTCAGGTGGAGCGGCGATCAGCTCCTCCTCGGCAGCCGCACGTTCCCCGCCGCCTCACACGTCCCCATTCTCATTTACCCCAATCCCCTGAACCCTGACCGGTATATCGTGCTGAACAGCGGCCCCACGCAACGCGAAGCCGACTACCTGAGCAATGCTCTCCAGGTGCCGCGCCTGCCCGATTACGCTGTCATCGACACCACAACTCCGCCCGACGAACGCTCGGTGGGCAAGATCGTCGCCGCGGGTTTCTTTGACGAGCAGTGGCAGCTTCAGCCTGACGATGGCAGGGGCAGGTGAACGTGCGGCGAACGCCACGTACACGCGCCCGGCTTGCCGCGCGTCAACCGTAGAGATAGTCTTAACAACTGGGGTGATCCTGATGAGACGGTTCGGGGCAGTGGCACTGGCGTTCGCGCTGGGAGGCAGTCTGTTTGCTCAACATCGGGGCGTGATCAGCGCCGGTCCGCATCCAGGTCGGGCGGCCGTCGTGCAATACGGCTACGGCACCATCCTCAACCCCGGCGGAGTTCTCGCGGGAGGGCAGTACGGCCGCGGAAACATCCTGTTTCCCGGCGGGATTACGAGCTTCCCGGCAACCGCGCCGGTTCCCCTGCCGGAACCGCGCCTCGGATCGCTGATTCCGAATTATCCGCCGCGGTACCATGACGGCTTCCGCGGCGGGCGCAGCCGAACGATCGCCATCCCCTACGCGGTACCCGTGTACGTCGGCGGCGGCTGGGCTTACGACTACCCACCTCCACAACCGGCCGCGAACGTGACCGTCGTCATCCCGCAACAGCCAACGCCGTCGGTGATCATCAATCACAACTACTCGCCGGAAACGGCAAACCCGGTGATGCGGGACTACTCGAATTCCAGTTTGCCCGAAGCGCCGCCGCGTTCACCCGAGGTGCAAATCTACACGGCGCCGGCTCCTGGCCGTGGCGAAGAGCCGAAGCCCAGAGCCCAGGCGCAGCCGTCGCGGCCCGTTGATGACAAGCCGAATATCTATCTCATAGCGCTCAGGGATGGGACTGTACGGTCGGCAATCGGCTACTGGTCCGAAGATGGCGTGCTGCACTACGTGACGCCGCAGGGTACGATCAACCGCTTCAGCCTCGAGTTCCTCGATACTGCCACTACGGAGCAACTCAACCGCGAGCGCGGCCTGGATTGGGAGTTGAAGAGTCGGTAGTTACTCAGGCTGCGCCTGCGCGAAACTGTCCCGCCGCAAGTCGCCGGACGAAATCGACATCTCCATCCACGAAATCGTATCTCGGCAGGCGCTCTGCTGGCGCCCAGTCGATCTTCTCGAATGCGAGGTTCCGCGGCTCGCCCGTGAAGGCCGTGACTCTGTAGAAGATCAGGTGAATCAGGGCGCCGCGCGGGTACCGGTGCTCATAGCGCACGATCTCCGATCCTATCGCTGCCTCGATACCCAGCTCCTCGCGAAGTTCGCGTTGCAGCGCTGCGGCCGGATGTTCGTGATGCTCGATCTTGCCGCCCGGGAACTCCCATTTCAGCGGATGGCTGTCGCTCCGCCGGCGCTGGCCGATGAGGATGAGACCGTCGCGCTCGATCACAGCCGCGGCCACCTTCAGGACCCCGCCTCTCACCATGCGATACTCGATTTTCCCATGACGAGTGCGGCCCTCCTCGATCATTTCCAGCGCCCGCGCAACGTCGGTGAACTGGCGCCACCCGCGATCACCGTCGAGGTTTCCAATCCGGCGTGTGGCGACATTCTCCGGCTGTCCGCGCGCATCGAGGCCAAACGTGTGCTGCAAGCCGCTTTCAAAGTACGGGGATGCGCGGCTTCGATCGCCGCAGGCTCGGCCCTCACCGAGCTGATCCGCGAGCGTACCCGCGCCGAACTGCGGCAGCTTCGGGCCACGGACGTGGACGCGGCTCTCGGCGGCCTGCCGGTCGAATCGAG
>DASSSG010000021.1:0-2018 GCA_035708545.1 Bryobacteraceae bacterium
GAGCTTCTGGCGCAGCCGCACGACGTGCGCGTCCACCGTGCGGGTGTTCGGGTAGGATTCGTAACCCCATACCGAGTTGAGGATCATGTCGCGGGTGAGCGGACGATTGGGGTTCTGAAGGAAGAACGTGAGCAGGTTGTATTCCGCCGGCGTGAACTTCACCTCCTCGCCCCTGCGGCGGACGATTCGGTGCTCCAGGTCAACTTCGGTCTCCGCGAACGTGATGGTGCGGGTGCGTTCCGGCCCCGTGCGGCGGAGAACCGCACGAATGCGCGCCAGCAGCTCGCGAGTGCCGAACGGTTTCGTAATGTAATCGTCGGCGCCGAGTTCGAGCAGCAGCACCTTGTCGATCTCGTCGCCCACGGCGCTGAGCACGATGATCGGCGTCGACAAGCCCGATGCGCGCAGCTGCCGGCATACGTCCATGCCGTTCATGCCGGGCAGGCGCAGGTCCACGAGTAGCAGGTCGGGCTTCAGCGCGAGCGCCTGCTCGTACCCCGTGCGGCCGTCTCCGGCGAGAACTGCCCGAAAGCCCTCCTGTTCGAGCAGGACTCCGATGGTGTCGCGCAGGCTCTCATCGTCGTCGATGACGAGAATGGATTGCATTGCTATAAGGATTCTATGTCTTTCCCGGCTACTGCCTGCCTGTGCGCGTGGCTCGATGCCTCGCGCGCCGCCGGCGGCCGAATTCACCGGCCGCGTGCTGTCCGGTCCGGCGGCAAAGCTGTCCGGGAGCACGCGGCCTGCGGCAAAGGCGCGGATCCGACGCCTGTTCCAGTCATTCTCGGCGAGGTCCGCTGTACAGGGTTTGCGGAGTTGTGAAGAACTTGTAAAAAATCTCGGCGTGCAACTGCAGCGGCGCCAGCACGCCCTTCATAAATCATTTACAACCTGTTTGCGACTTTAACGGTCCGCGCGGCCTACAGTGGCTGGCATGGCTCCCGATGATGAACTGATTCGCAGGACCGCGTGCGGCGATCACAGCGCTTTCGATCAACTGGTCCAGCGGTACGAGGCCGCGGTGCTGCGCTTTCTGAGGCTGCTGGCACGCTGCGATGCCGAGGACATTCTGCAGGACACGTTTCTTGCCGTCTACCGTTCGGCGGCGCAGTACCGCGGTGAGGCGTCGTTCCGGACGTGGCTGTTCCGGATCGCGAAGAACGCGGCTTACCAGGCGCGGATCCGCCGCGCACGGCATGGCGAATGGACCAGCGAGTTCCCGGCGCTCATCGGCTATGACGATCCCGAGCAGCAGGCGATTCGCTCGCAACGGCTGCGAACGCTGAACGCCGCTCTCGCATTGCTCGATTCGGAGGATCGGCAGATCATCGTGCTGCGCGACATCCGCGGCATTTCGGGCGAGGACACGGCACGGCTGCTCGGTATCAGCCTCGCCGCGATGAAAAGCCGGCTCCACCGCGCGCGTGCGCGGCTGGCCGGCAAC
The DNA here is from genome assembly GCA_035708545.1 of Bryobacteraceae bacterium. Taxonomy (GTDB): domain Bacteria; phylum Acidobacteriota; class Terriglobia; order Bryobacterales; family Bryobacteraceae; genus DASSSG01. The sequence continues at coordinate 1,445 of DASSSG010000021.1, forward strand.
ATGCACATGCTCGATACGCGCGGCTGTTCTTCCGTGGAGTCGCGCACGCTTGAGTGGCCGGAGTCGCGGAAACCGGCTCTGCCGAACCGCGCGCGGATCGCGGCCTGACCATCAGCCTGCCGGCCCTGCTCTTCTGAGGCGGCCGGTCTCGCGTGCGCCGGTCCGCGGAACACGGCATTCAGGAACAGCATGTTCATGCCATCCTGGTAGGCACGGAAGTTCGGGTCCGCGGCGAAGCCGATGATGACACCCCGACCTTCCGGCTGTACGACAACGAGCGGCTTCCATGCCAGCTGCTTCCGGTTCTCCTCCCACAAATAGCCGCTCGCCAGCAACTCCTTCGCTGAGGGAAACACGGCCGCGTTCACACCTTTGTCGAGCGTGATGGGAGTGAAGATGTTGCGGCCGGTCATCAACGAGTAGAGCGTCTCGGCGACACCGGCGGTCAGCCAGTGATCGCGATCGGTCCTGGCGCGCAGCAATACACCCGCGGCGGCCGCGGGGAGTTCGGCCGTGGGCCGGATCGCCTTCAGGTAATCCTCCTCCTTTTCCAGGATGCGGCCAGACACGCGGC
>DASSSG010000022.1:0-2512 GCA_035708545.1 Bryobacteraceae bacterium
CGGATAGACTGACTGCGGAAGAATGGCCCAGGTATGCAGGAACTCCATATCCTGAACATCGTTGAACAAACCGAACACTGTTTTGACCTTACCTGCACGTACTCCAAACCAGTCTCTGATTTTGTAGTCAGTGTATTGTAGTCAGCCATCGCCCAGTCGAGCATCGGCCGGAACTCCCCGAGTTCTCCGATATGCCGCACATATACCTGTGCTCCGACCCGGAACTGGTCGGTCAATTGGGTCGAGACATTGGCGCCGCCGTCGGTGAATACGAAGTCGCCTTTGCTCGTGTTCATAGTCAAGTAGTTGTTGTTGTCGGACCACGCAAAGCCCTGCGAAACAAAGCCATGGACCTGCACGTTCCTGCCGCCGACGCGAAACTGGGCGTACATCGCTGCGGGAACTGCCAGCGCGACCGTCAGAACGGCAACCGCTCTCAGCCTGAAGCTAATTATTATTTCCTTTCCTGAATTAAACGTGATAGTCGCGGATGCGGATGCTCACACAAGGTTTCGCGCGCCGCCACGCACGATACTCACAGGGATACTTGTCGGCCGAACAGCGACGGGTAAGAACAAAAATCCATTCGGTCAGGTGTTTTACCGGTCCTGTCCCTCACAGAAGCCGAACTGCCTGGTACGTCGGTACCGCAGCGCGGATCGTTGTCCTGCGCATGTCTGAACCATGTAAAAACCTCGCCCGCGCATCGCACACGCTGCCGGCAGACCCGGAGCTTTCGGGCAGACAGGTCGCCCGTGGTTATGAATCGTGGTTGTGGCCGATTCGCGGTTGATCAGGGCAGGTACTGTCGTGCGTCTGAATGCGAGCTCTCAGACACGGGTCTCGAGTGTGGTCGCGACGCGACACGGTTGTAAGCAATGCGGCCGAGCGCTGCGAGCAGAGCGCAGCCGCCAATCACCTTCAGCTCGAACAGCCAAACGGATGCCACACTCGCTGGCGGCACCACCGAAAGCAGGATGGCAGCAACGGTGACCAACAGCCCCGATGCCGAGCTCACACGCGCGCCGTAACGCCACCCGCAAACAAATATGTAGACGAACGGAAGAAACGTCGTGAGAATCGCGAGGTCCGTCAGGGTTTGCCAGCCGGCGCGCAGCGTCTCGCCTTGCTGGGTGATGAGCACGAACGCCGAGCACGCGACGGCCTCAACAAACAGTGTCTTGTTTGGCGTGCCGATACCGATGGGGACGCGTGACACGCCTCCTGCCCATGTGCTGAATCGGCCGGCTATCCCGGCGAACAGCAGCGCCGCGACCGTCCCTCCGAGCCATTCCGCCCCGGTACGCTCGCCGGCCGCTGCCGCCACTCCCACGATGCCCGTCATCGGGTGAATCCGCTCCGGCGGCAGCACGACCATCAGTGATACAGTGCCGAACACGTACGCCGCGAAAACGGCGGTGGCGCTGATCCACGCCGCTCGCGGAATCGTGCGTTTCGGCGCGCGTACTTCTCTGCCCAGTACGGACCCCAGTTCGAGTCCCGTATAGGCGAATGCGATCTGCGCCCACAGGCTTACGCTTTCCCAGTCGCGCGTGGCCGTGAGTTGCAGCGCAGTCGCTGAGCCGCTTTGCCACCACACACAGACGCTTGCTGTCACTACGACCAGACCGGCCGCGTAGATCAGCAATCCGCCCGCATCATTCAGCCATTTGCTGATACGCAACCCCGCGATGTTTACACCAACAATCGACCACAGGACCGCGAGCGTCAAAGGGATGACGAAGCGCGCGTCGTCGGCCAGTCGCGGCCCCACCGCGTATGCAGCCATTCCCGCTCCGGCCATCAGCAGACCCGGCAGATAAACGAGCACGCTGATCCAGTAGGACCACGCACACAGGAAGCCGTGCCAGTCGCCGAACGCACGCGTTACCCATGCCGGAAATCCGTCGTCGTCCGGAAACCGCCGCGCCAGCGCTGCCACCACTCGCGCGCAGGGCAGAAAAAACAGAAGCGCCGCGGCTGCGTGCAACGGCAGTGCGAATGGCCCGATGTGAGCGGACGCTGCAATCCACTGCACCCCGAGGACCGCCGCCACGTTGAACAGAATCAGGTCGGCGAGCCCGAGAGGCCGATGTGAGTCCGTGCTCAACGTGACGCGATTCTACCGCGTCTCATGTGGACTGGCCTTCACCCCCGCGCCAATCTGCGGCAGGATGGTATCGGGATCGTATCCTGCGCGCCGGTCGCCAACCCGATTGCCCCAACCGGCTCCTGGTATCGGCTCGGCGGCTCGCCGGGACCTCCTTGAAGTCGCTCCGGCTTCGGCCTCGCTCCGCGACCTTCCCACGCGCCGTCCGTCTGTCTAAACTGGGCAAAGGCGTCCCGAACCGATGGCGTTCCCCCTGCTCGAAACCCTGGCACAGGATATACGCTACGCGGTTCGTACGCTGCGCATCGCACGCGGTTTCACGGCAACTTCGGTGGCCACACTGGCCCTGGCCATTGGCGCCAATACCGCAATGTTCAGCGTCCTGGACGCGGTCCTGCTTCG
>DASSSG010000023.1:0-3511 GCA_035708545.1 Bryobacteraceae bacterium
GCGTTCGCGGCAAATACGGTGGTCGCCCACATAGCGTAAGGGCTGATCGCGCCCATCAAACACACCGCTCGCGTGCTAGCATGATTGTTCTCTCCGTTCCATGCGAAATGTCGTGATCATTGGATCCGGCTGCGCTGGAAATACAGCAGCCATCTACAGCGCCCGAGCGAATCTCAAGCCCCTCGTCGTCGGCGGCCATGAGCCGGGCGGCCAACTCTCCATCACCACCCTGGTCGAGAACTTCCCCGGGTTTCCCGAAGGCATCATGGGACCCGAGCTGGTCGACAACATGCGCCGCCAGGCGGAGCACTTCGGAGCCGAATATGTCCACGGCTCGGTCATTGACGCCGACCTTGAGAAGCGGCCGTTCCGTTTGCTGATCGACGACGACTGGGTGGAGACGCGTACCGTGATCATCGCGTCGGGCGCATCGGCCCGCTGGCTGAATCTGCCCTCCGAGCAGCGGCTGATCGGCCACGGCGTGAGTTCCTGCGCAACGTGTGACGGCTTCTTTTATCGCGACAGGAAGGTCATCGTGGTCGGCGGCGGAGACTCGGCCATGGAGGAGGCGATCTTTCTCACGCGTTTCGCCACCGAAGTCGCTGTCGTGCATCGCCGCGAGTACTTCCGCGCCTCGCGTATCATGCTGGATCGCGCCCGCGCGAATCCTAAAATCGTGTGGCTGACCAACACCGTGGTGCAGGAGGTACACGACGTCAACGCAGGCCACGTTACCGGAGTGACGCTGACAAACCTCGAGGAAGGCGAGACGTACTTCCGGCCGGTGGATGGCTTCTTCGTCGCCATCGGCCATATTCCGAACACCAAACCGTTTTTCGGCAAGATCGATCTCGACGAGGACGGCTACATCATTTCGCACGGCGGCGCGCGGACCAACATTACCGGGGTGTTTCACGCCGGCGACGTACACGACCGGACATACCGGCAGGCAGTCACCGCCGCCGGCGCGGGCTGCATGGCGGCGATGGAGGCTGAGCGCCTCCTCGAAGCAGAGGGACACTGAGCGAGCTCCGCATCGGCGGACACGTCATTCGCACTTCGAGCGAAGATCGCGTACTGTTCCCGCGCGACGGCATAACCAAGGGCGACATCCTTCGTTACTATCAGCGCATCGCGGCCGTCATGGTTCCTCATCTCAAACAGCGGCGGCTCACGATGCAGCGCTGGCCTCAGGGTATCGACGGTCCGGCCGTGTTTCAGAAGCACACTCCCGCCTGGTTCCCGTCCTGGATAGATCGCATCACGGTTCCGAAGAAAGGCGGGACGGTGACCCACACCGTGTGCAACAACGCCGCGACTTTGGTATTCCTTGCGAACCAGAACTGCCTCACGCCGCACGTCGGCCTGGCGCGAATCGACAGCATGGAGCACCCCGACCAGCTCGTGTTCGACCTCGATCCACCGGAAGACGACTTCGGAATCGTCCGCTCGGTCGCCTGGTCCGTGCGCGAGCTGCTCGAATCGCTCGGCCTGACACCGTTCGTGAAAACCACCGGCTCGCGTGGGCTGCACGTGATAATTCCCCTGAAGCGCAGCGATACTTTTCGCCGCGTACGCTCGTTCGCGCGCTGCGTCGCCGGGGAAATCGTTCGCCGGCACCCGAACGACGTCACGACCGAGCTGCTCAAAGCGAAGCGAGGTAACCGGCTGTTCCTGGATACCAACCGTAACGGCAGCGCGCAGACAGCCGTACCTGCCTGGGCCGTGCGCGCCCGCGACGGCGCTCCCGTCGCGATGCCAATCTCCTGGGAAGAGCTCGAGAACCCGAAACTGAATGCGCGAACGTGGACGATTCACGATGCCCCGGAGCGCGCGGGCTCCGAGGTCGATCCGTGGAAAGGCATGGCGCGGAAAGCGAAGAATCTCGGCCGCGCCTTCGACCAGCTTCGGGACCAATGTGGGGCAGGCTCGTAGCCTGCAGCGGGTTGCTAACCCGCCAGAACGCCGGTACCAGCACAGCGCAGAGCTTCGATGAGCCGCCTCACCGCCCCGAGCTATCATGCATCCAGCCATGATCCGAGTTCTTGCGATCGCCATGTTAGCGATGACGGCGGCCGGGCAACCGCCACAGCCGCTACGGCTCGCGATCGCGGGCCTCGTACACGGGCACGTCGACGGATTCCTGCGGGCTGCGAGCAATCGCACTGATGTGCGCATCGTCGGAGTGTTCGATGCGGATGCAGCTCTGCGGCGAAAGTACGCGGAGAAGTACGGGTTATCGGAGTCGATCTTCTTCACCGATCTGCCCGCCATGCTCGATACGAGCAAACCCGAGGCTGTCGCGGCTTTCACCAGCACCTGGGATCACCCGGCGGTGGTGGAGGCGTCCGCGGCGCGGCACATCCACGTGATGATGGAAAAGCCGCTCGCGGTCAGCGTCGAGCATGCGCGCAGGATCGAGCGCGCGAGCGAGCGCGGCGGCATCCACGTGATCGTCAACTACGAAACTACCTGGTACGCCAGCCACGGCGCGCTGTGGAAGCTGATGAAGGAGCAGGCCGCTGCCGGCAGGCTCCGCAAAATCGTCGCGATGGACGGCCACTCCGGGCCGAAGGAGATCGGCGTCGCGCCCGAGTTCTTCACCTGGCTCACCGATCCCGTGAAAAACGGCGCCTGCGCACTGTTCGACTTTGGCTGTTACGGCGTGAACCTGATGACCTGGCTGATGGACAACCAGCGGCCGCTCGCGGTGACCGCGATCGCGCAGCAAATAAAACCCGCCATCTACCCGCGTGTGGACGACGAGGCCACCCTCATTCTCGAATACCCGGAAGCGCAGGGGATCATTCAGGCATCGTGGAACTGGCCGTTCAACCGCAAGGACCTCGAAGTGTACGCCGAACGAGGCTATGCCTTCGCGATCGGCGGAAACGTGCTCCGTGTCCGCCTCCCGGGCCATCAGGAGGAAACGCGCACGCCCGAGCCTCTGGCCGCGGACCAGCGCGATTCGATTTCGTACCTGACGGCGATCGCTCGGGGGCGGTGCAAACCGGCCGGCCTGTCATCGCTTGCGAACAACGTAATCGTGGCCGAGATTCTCGAAGCGGCGCGCGAATCAAGCCGTAATCGAAAGCGCGTTGTGCTTCGAGAACGCTGACGGCTCCGAAAGCGACGTCACCACGCGCTGATGGGCAGCTCTCAGCGAGAGGCGGCCAGCAGCTCGCGGTGAATCCGATACACGCGGTACTCCGGTGTCGAACCTTCGTAAACCACTTCGAGCGCCTCGGGCCACGACTGCTTCAGGTCCGCAACCAGTTGCCCGAGGTGCTTCTTTTCGGAGTAGCCCTCGTTCGGCGTCATTATCAGATACGTTGCCTTCTGGCGTAACATCGAGTCCCGGAACTCGGCCGGCGTTCCCAATGGGTTTGCCTTCGTGTCGGCTGCATAGTGCAGCAGGTAAGGATCCGCATCAAACCCACGCACCGCCTTACGACCTGTATAGAGATAGAAAAGCGGATCGATGTTGCCCACCAGTATTGAATTGTCCGGC
>DASSSG010000024.1:0-2634 GCA_035708545.1 Bryobacteraceae bacterium
CCGGGGCGACGGGACATTCGAGGACGTCACGGTAAAGGCGCGACTCTCTCCGCGAATGATTAACGGGCGGCATCCGTGGGGCGTCACGGCGGGTTGGTTCGATTACGATCGCGACGGCTTTGTCGATCTCTTTATCTCGAATTACGTCATCTGGGATCCGGTTAACGAGTCGTTTTGCGGGGACGCGATCGGCAGGAAGTATCGCGCTTACTGCCATCCGAAACATTACCAGGGATTGCCGAGCCAGCTTTTCCACAACAACGGTGATGGCACCTTCAGCGATGTGTCCGTCGATTCCGGTATCGCGAAGGTTATTTCCAAGGGGATGGGAGTCGCGTTTGCGGATTATGACCAGGACGGCGATGCCGATATTTTTCTTGCGAATGACACGGTGCCGAATTTCCTGTTCCGCAATGAAGGGAGCGGGCGCTTCACTGAGGTGGCTCTCGATGCCGGCGTGGCGGTCAACGATGACGGCCGGGCGCTGTCGTCGATGGGGGCGGACTTCCGCGACATCGACAACGACGGGCTGCCGGATCTTTGGGTGACCGCGCTCGCCAACGAGACGTTCCCGTTTTTTCGGAACCTCGGCAAAGGCCTCTTCGCGGACGCGACGTATCCGACCCGGCTTGGAGCGATGACCATGCGGTCGGCCGGGTGGAGCAACGGCATCTTCGATCTCGACAACGACGGGCGCAAAGACCTGCTGGCGGCGTGCGGCGATGTGCAGGACAACACGGAGGTGTTTTCCAGCATGAAGTCGCGGCAGGTGAATCTCGCGTTCCAGAACGAGGGTGGCAATGCGTTCACGATCTGCTCTTTCGGGACGACGGCGCTGCATCGAGGCGCCGCTTTCGCCGACTTCGATCGCGACGGACGGGTCGACGTCGTCATGACCAGGATCGGGGAGACACCTGTGCTCTACAGAAACGAGTCAGCGCCTGACCAGCACTGGCTGATCCTGCGGCTGACCGGCATAAGGAGCAACCGCGACGCGCTCGGGGCGCGCGTGCGCGTCGTCACGGCGGCGGGCGAGCAGGTGAACCATCTGACCACCGCTGTCGGATACGCGAGTTCGAGTCAGCCGGTGGTGCATTTCGGGCTCGGCGGCGAGGCTCAGGCGAAGCTGATCGAGATTCGGTGGCCGAGCGGGACCCTGCAGAAGCTGGAGAATGTAAACGCGGATCGCTACCTCGAAGTGCGCGAGACCTCTTCCGCCGCGAGCGAGGCGCCGAGCCGGGAGTGACGCGCTGCTTTCTCAGGATCACCGAGGCGCGCGTAGATACGGCCGAGGAGCAGGTGGCCCTGGCTCGACTTTGGCTCCACGGTGATCGCCTGCTCGAGCGCTCTGGCGGCGTCATCCAGACGGCCGAGTTGCAACAGCGTGCGGCCGAGCTCGACTTGAGGCCGCGCGGCCCGCGGATAATCGGCGGTCACCGGGCGAATTGCCGCAAGCGCCTGTTCGAGCCGTGCCTGGCGGTAGAGGAACACCGAGTAGTGCAGGCGGGGATCGTAATCGGGCGCTGACGGCGGCTGCGCCATGAGCTGGATCGATCTGCGGTACTGCTCTTCAGCCTCGCTCGCGCGTCCCAGCCCCTCGAGCGCCTGCGCCATGCCTAGATGGACGCGCCATGGGCGTGAATCGTGGCGGAGCGCTTTTCTCATCGCTTCCAGCGAGAGCTCGAATCGATTCAGCGCGAACGCATTGCGCCCGTAGTAATAGCATGCGTCCTCGAGGCGCGTGTCGAGCTCGCAGGCTTTTTGGAACGGTATGTCGGCGCCCGCGTAATCTTCCTGCGCGGCGTGCACGACGCCGAGCGCCTTCCATGCGGCCGCGTGCCGCGCGTCGGCTTCGACCGCGCGCCGGAGTTGCCGCTCGGCTGTGGCGAAATCGCGTTTCTGAAAGGCAGCCACTCCCGCGTCATATGCTGCCTTCGCGTCTGTGGATGCGGCGGCAGCGAGCAGCAGCCAGGCGAACACGTCAGGCTCCCGCGGCCAGCCCGAGCTCGCCCGCGCGGCCCTTCATCGCCTCGATACAGAATGCGATGTGCTCGTCGAGATCGATGCCCAGCTCAGTCGCGCCGCTGGCGATGTCGTCGCGGTTGACGCTGCGCGCGAAGGCTTTGTCCTTCATCTTCTTGCGCACGGACTTCGCGTCCACGCCGGCGAGCTTGTCGGGTTTCACGTAGGCAACGGCAGTGATGAAGCCGGCGAGCTCGTCACAGGCGAACAGCGTTTTCTCGAGAGACGATTCGCGCGGGACGCCGCTGTAGTTCGCATGCGAGAGAATGGCGCGGCGAATTTCCGCATCGACCCCGCGCTCGGCGAGCATCCGCTCGCCTTTCATCGGATGATCGGGCGCGTTCGGATGCATCTCGTAGTCGAAATCGTGCAGCAGTGCGGTGACGGACCATTTCTGTTCGTCCTCGCCGAATCTGCGCGCATAGGCAGTAACGCACGCCTCGACCGCGAGCGCGTGCTTGCGCAGGCTGTCGGATTTCGTGAACTCATGAAGGATGGCAAGGGCCTCGTCGCGGGTCATCTGCGGGTCAATGTGTTAGATTATAGGAGACCTCACAAGAGTGGGCCTGTGGCGCAGTTGGGAGCGCGCTTCCATGGCATGGAAGAGGTCGT
>DASSSG010000025.1:0-9781 GCA_035708545.1 Bryobacteraceae bacterium
GGTTTCGTGAACTCCAGCGCCGGGGCCGCGGGTCGCAAGGGCGCTTCTTTCGCGCGCGCCGTCGCCCACTCGAGCCACCCGCCTTCGCTGCCTCCATTGGCGAGGTAGAGAGACCTGATGGCTTTCAGTTCCGCAGAATCATTCAGCCGTTCCTGCAGGCTCTCGCGCGGCCAGGAAGAGAGATATTGCTGGTACAGCGAAAGCGCCTTCCGCGTGTCTCGTTCTGCCGCCGCCAGCTTCGCCCGGCGCAGCAGAACCTGCGACATCTGGAAACGCACCCAGGGCCGCGGTTCAGCCGCGGTCCCGGCAAATCCCGCAACTTCCAGGTCTGCCGTCGCCAGTGCGTCCCGAGCCTTCTCGAAATCCTGTTGAACCGTGTACAGATCGGTAAGCACCAGCGCGCCGAGAAAGCGGGTGTAAGCCACCGGATCGATGTCGTTCCCCCGCCGGCGGATCTCCTCGGGGATCATGCTCGGATGCGGCTGGTACTTCGACTCGACCTCGGCATCACGAGCCGCCTGCTGCACCAGACCCGGCACTTGATCGAGACGCGCGTTCCATTTGACATATCGTTCGGCCAGCATATATGCGAGCGGCGGCATTGAGCTCCCCGCATCAGGCGATCTCCGTCTCATCGCGGCAAACTCATCGCTGATGCGCAGCTTCTGCTCGAGCGGGGCATCCTTCAACTCCCTTTCGAGCGCCATCCACTGGTCCCACAGAACGCCGCTTGCCCGCGGCCAGCGCTTCTGCCATTCGGCTCTCGCCAGCCGCTCCCGTTCCGCATAGGCCTTGTGCTCTTCCGCGGACGCACTGCGGATGGGGCGCGGGTTTGCACGAAAGAAGCGATCCTGGGTTACGTAATACGCAAATTCGGAATCCGGGTACTTATCGAGCACGGCACTCTCGTACCACTCCCGCAGTGGCGCATGTTTCGTCAGCTCGTATGCGTGTCGAAACAGATAATGGCATCCGCGCGCCGGAGGCAGGGCCAGTGGTCTCAACAGTTCCGCATCGGCGATCACGCGCTGGCGCGCACTCTCCCGATCGTTTCCGCCGGCAGTGCTGAATTCGAGATCCCACAGATTACGCCAAAGCGGTAGCGTCATACGGTCCCGCCGTGCTTCGAGCAAGTCTCGCAGCTTCCTCGCTCCCGAGCTCTTCAGTTCGCTGTTGTCAGTCGTACCGAGCAGCGCGTATCCGTCGGGTGATTCGGGGCACGCATGGATGAATGCCCTGAGATGGCGTTCGGCTTTCGCTGGGTCGCGAAAACCGGACATATTTGTCATGTCGGCAATGAGGAGGTGGGGCCAGACGAACGACGGCTCGTCCGCAATCAGCTTCTCCAGCCGCTGCTCGGCCTCTTTCGCATGGTAGTTCGACATGAGCCGGGCTTCGAGATACCGAAACAGTGGATCGTCCGGTCTGGCGCGGTAGATCGCGAGGTTACGGTCGCGCTCTTCCGAAATCTGGAGATGATGCCGGAACGTGTCCTGATACCGGTGGTGGACGAAGATGTCACGGGGGTACTGGCTCAGTAAATCGAGCGCCGGTTTCAGGCGAGCAGCCCAGGGGATTTGAAACTCAGTAGAGTGCGTGTTGGCGTTCAGGGCCCGCCGCACCGCGTCGGAGGGTTCGCATGGCCATTGCCTCTGGCCGAGGACGGCGGCAGGAATGAGGAACAGAGCAACTGCGGTACGCATGACGTCCGAGATTCTATCGCCGATGGCGGGCTAAAATCCCACCTTGGACACCTTGCTGCTCCTCAAGGCGCTCGTCATGGGCGTCGTCGAAGGTCTCACGGAGTTTCTGCCGGTTTCTTCGACCGGTCATCTGATCCTCGCCGGCGACCTCCTCGGGTTTACCAGCGAAAAGGCGAAGGTGTTCGAGATTGTCATCCAGACCGGCGCAATACTGGCTGTCATCTGGTACTACCGCGCGAGATTTGCGGCCGTCCCCGCCGGGCTGTTCACGAACCGCCGCTCGCAGCGGTTCATCGCGAACCTGGTGATCGCATTTCTGCCGGCAGCGGTGCTCGGCCTGCTGGCCGGCAAGTACATCAAGGCGCATTTATTCAAACCGGTGCCAGTTGCACTCGCATTTCTTGCCGGCGGACTGGTAATTCTCTGGGCAGAGCGGCGCCGGCACACTGTCCGCGTCGGTGGAGTTGACGATATGACCGCGCTCGATGCGCTGAAGGTCGGCTGCGCGCAATGTCTGGCACTGATCCCCGGCACCTCGCGAGCCGGTGCCACGATCATCGGTGGTTTGCTCTTCGGTCTTTCGCGCAAAACGGCTACGGAATTCTCGTTCTTTCTTGCGGTTCCCACGCTGCTCGCCGCCGGAGCATACGACCTTTACAAGAACCGCGCTCTGCTGTCGTCGGCCGATGCAGGCTGGTTCGCTGCCGGTCTGATCGCCGCCTTCGTTTCCGCCTTCCTGTGCGTTCGCTGGCTCCTGCGCTACATCAGCTCGCATGACTTCACCGCGTTTGCCTGGTACCGGATCGCGTTCGCGTTTGTTGTGCTGGTTACTGCATGGACCGGCGCGGTCAGCTGGACACAGGACTGATTACAGAATGCGCCGGATCTGCTCGCGATAACGCGTGTAGATCCAGGACGCCCCGAGCAGAATGAGGCCGAGAACAATGAAGGAGACAATGCGGCTCAACGTGTCGAGCTCGCGCAGGTCGTACACGAACAGCTTGCCGACGCACACCAGGAATACCGCAAGGCCGGCGAGCCGAAGCACGCGATCTCGCAGCGAGAATCCGCTGATGACGAGTGCCGCTGCGGCCGTGCCCCATGCGATTGTCAGCAGTCGTCCCTGCACTTCGCGCTCGAGCACAGCCATCAGCAGAATCGTCGCGATCGCCGCAGGATATCGGCTGTCGCGGATCAACCGGTGCGCCGCATAAATCGCCGCAACCGACACAGCCGCGCTGAGCACGCGCGCCGCGATTGTTTCAATCGAGCTGTACGTCGCAATCACCCAGACCGCAATCGAGGCCGCGAGCGCCGAACTCGGCCACACCGGATGCCCGCGGAACCCCGTGAGCGCCAGCAGTCCGGCCGACCATATCGGCCCCACCCATTCTTCGGGAAACTGCCTCGCCGTGCCGATCATCAGCAGCACACTACCTGCAACCGGATAGACAATACCCCTGCGGAGGAGAACGTAGTTGCTGTACAAAACGCCGCCGATCGCCATCGTCAGCCAGTTTGCGCCAGGCGCACCCCAGTTCACCGGCAGCCGCAGCACAGGCAGAACCAGCGTGAGGCCGCCGAGGCGCTCGAGATAGCGGCCGCCGAGCACGAGTCCCACAAGGAAGATCAGCTCGCCTTCGATCAGCAGCGCGATCGTCATGCGCAACCCGTCGAATCCGTCGATGATCGCGGCGGCCGCGAGCCCGGCCGCAATGGTGCTCGCCGCCTCGTAGCCGCTCAGCGCTGATTGTTGGTGCCCGGCTCGCCTGAGCCGCGCGCGCAGGATCGCGCTTGCGGTGTATGCCGCCGCCGCGGCCGCAAAGAACAACGCCCAGTCCTTCAGGTGCATCGACCATTCGTGCAGCACGGAAACGCCGACGAATCCGGCCGCATTGAGAACAAACAGCGCGGAACCGGCACGCGTTCGCGGTCGTCGCCGCTGCAGATCGATCAGATCGTAGGTCTCGAAGACGAGCCAGTAAATCCACAGCAGCGCTTGCCCGTTCAGTACCCCGGCACGGCCATATACCGCCGGCTCGTAGGTCATCGCAAAGGTGCCGTACGTCATCACCAGGCCGGCGACAGCCAGCGCGAACCAGGCGAATCTGTGCGCAGTAAGCATCAGCGCCAGCGCGAGCAGCAGCGCGGAAATCACGGTGAAGTTGCTCAGCGGGCTGAGGTTCAGGGTTACGAAAGTGATGAAATACGCGAGCGCCGTCGCCGCCTCGGATCTGTAGAGCATCGAATGCAGCAGCATCAATACCGAGACGCCCAGGAGCAGCAGTGTCGCCGCGTACGGGTTTTCGATAACCCGCGCCGCGGGCAACGCATGCATCGCATAGGTTGTGAAATAAATCGCGGCCCAGCCGCCGCCCAGCATTCCGCGTCCAAAGGTCAGCCAGCGCGGGTCCCGCTCCAGCAGCACTCCTGAGGCGAGCATCGATATTCCCAGAGCAAATCCGAGCGATACCTTGCCCGCCGGTCCGAAGTGCGTCAGTGAGTAACCGAGAAAAAGAGCGATGCCGACCACCAGCACCAGCGCACCAACCTTGTTCAGCCAGTTGCCGCCGATCATCGCTTCCCAGTCACGCGCCGGCCGCGCAGGCGGGGGCTGCGGCGCAACATGTGCAGGCGCAGCGGGGATCGGCTCTGGAGGGCTTGCCAGCGGCGGTGGCTCGGAGAGCCGCCGCGCCGATTCGAGCTCGTACACTCGGCCAAGTAAATCGCGGTGCGAGCGCTCCAGTCTGCGCAGCTCGCCCGCTAACCGGCCGAGCCGCACGGTGAGCCATATCACCCCCAGAGCCAGCACAAAAACCGTTACTGCCAGCATCAATCGCCCGCCAGATTATCACGCGTTAGATAATGTAAGAAGCGTACCTGTCACTGGTGCGTCTACAATCTCAGGCGTACGCTCTGAGCTGGCGAAGGAACGATATTGGCAGGCGCACTGGAACATCTCTTATATCGAGCACGGCGGCGGCACATCACTCACGCCGTTCTGGATCAGGCTGCTGTAGCCATCTGCGCCGCCGTAGGTGGACTGCTGTTGCTGCTCCTGCTCGGCACTCAGGTTCTGAACTGGTATTGGCCGGTCGCCCTTTTCGGAGCCAGCATGACGGTCGGTCTGTACCGCATCTCCAAACGGCTTCCCGATCTGTACGCGCTCGCGCAGGAGGTCGATCGCCGTCTGACTCTGCACGACAGCATTTCCACGGCCTGGTACTTCCGGCTGCATCCCGCGACCGACGCGATCGCACGACAGCGGCGCGCGGCCGCCGAACTCGCCAGCTCGGCGAGTCTCGAACAGGCGGTGCCGATGACCGTTCCCCGGTCCTGCTATGCGCTCACGTTCCTGGTCGCGGTTGCAGCCAGCTTGTTCGCCATGCGTTACCTGGTGACGCACACGCTCGACCTGAGTCGTCCGATCGCGAGGCTTGACTTCGGCCTCTTCGATTCGCCAGCGAAGACCGCACAAAGAAGCAAGAGCGCCATTCAGGAACGGCTCGAGGCGCAGTTCCGCCAAATGGGTCTCAACATGGACCCCGTCGACGATGAGGTCGACCCCGGCGATCTGCCGATGCAGCCGAACAGCGTCGCGGCGACACCCGACAGCCGGGTGCCACTCGATACAAAGGAGAAGGGGAATCAGAACGGCGACAAGCCGGATAAGAACGGTTCTCCTGTGGACGGCAATGAGCAGGCCAGAAATTCGCCCGCAGGCGATGGCAAAGACGGCTTGCCGGATGGCATGGAAGGTCTGTCGCTGAACGCGAAATCGCAGCCGCAGCAGCCCGGACAGAAGAACGTGCCGGGCAGGGGCGGCGAATCGTCGAGTTTGCTCGATAAGATGCGCGATGCGATGGCAAACCTCATGGCGAAGCTGAAGCTGCCGTCGCCCGGCAGCGAGGGCCAGCAGCAATCCGATCCGAACGGCGCCGCTCCCGCGGGCGCGCAGCAGGCCTCGGCTCAGCGCGGCGCCCAGGGACAGAATAAACAGCAGGGCGATGCGGGCAAACAGGGCAACGCGACGGGCGAGCAGGAGAGCGCCGAGGGCGAGCAGGCCCAGGCCGGCGCCGGCAAATCCACGGAGCGCGGCAGCAGCCAGCCCGGCGGGCAGGACTCGAAGAGCGGCGTCGGCAGGTCCGATGGCGACAAGAGCGCTCGGGAAGCCGAGCAGCTGGCCGCCATGGGCAAAATCAGTGAAATTATCGGACGGCGTGCTTCGCAGGTTTCCGGTGAGATGACGGTCGAAGTCCCCTCAGGCCGCCAGCAGCTGAAAACCTCCTATACACGCCGCCGCTCCGTTCACGGCGACACGGGTGGCGAGATCGGTCGTGAGGAGATTCCTCTGATGCTGCAGCCATACGTACAGCGCTACTTCGACGAGATCCGCAAGACGCCGCAGCAGCCGAAAGCACGGAGCTGAGCGGCGCGCGGGCACCGTTTCAATTCACTTCTTCCCGCGCTGGTTCTCCAGAACGCGAGCAGCAAAATAGTTCCGCACCTCCGCTTCGCTCCGCGCGACCTCTATGTATGCGGTCTTCAGCAGCCGGTCCTTCCCGTTGAGGAGCTGTTCCCGAATTTCCTGCTGGACGCGCGGATCGTTCAGCTCGCGCTGTCCCGCGGGTTCGCGTGAAATCAGCTTCAGGATCTGAAAGCCGGCGGGTGTCTGTATCGGCGGCGATGTCTGCCCTGGCTGCAGCGCAAGGACGATCTTCCGAACCTCAGGGTGAACGCGCTCGAGTGCGGATTCGGGAACGAAACCAAGGTCTCCGCCGTTCGGCGCTGTGTTCGGATCCTCGGAGAGGTTCTGCGCCACCATCGCGAAGTCCTCGCCCCGCTTGAGACGCGTCTGAATCAGCTCAATCTTCTCTCGCGCCTGCTCGGGCGTTTGTGCATTGTTGCCCTTGAGGTTGCCCGGATTCGGATCGGCGGTGGGCGTAACCACGATTTGCGCGATGCGCAACTGCGGCTCTGTCAGATTGTAGTGTGCCTTGTTGGCATTGTAGAAATCGGCGATGTCTTTGTCGGAGATTGAGATCTTGCCCGTGATCTCTTTGTTGTAAAGCTTTTCGACGCTGAGGTCGCGGCGCAGCTGTGATCGCAGCTCATCCTGCGTGAGCTTGCGGGCCTTCAGCACGCGCTCGAACTCCTCCTGCGTGTACGGCGCTTTGAACTGGTTAAGGCGGGCATCCACCTCGCTGTCGGAGGCGATCAGGCTCTGTTTCTCCGCCCGCTGGAACATGATTTCGCGATCGATCAGGGCGCGCAGGAACTCGAGCTTCGACGCCAGTGCCTGATCGTCCTCGGGTCGATTCTCCTCATTGCCCGGCTGCATCTTGAACTGCTTGTCGAGTTCGGCGTAGGTGATCGGCCGGCTGTTCACCGTAGCGGCCACATTCGCCGGCGGACCCTTGCGGCAGCCGTAAGCCAGGCACGCGCACAAAACGGCGGCCATTGCAGCGGAGCGCTGTGACATGAAGCTGTAGCTTTATGATATTCCGGCGTGCCCGCCGGCCGTCTTACCTGAGCTCTTTGACCTTGAGATTGCGGAACTCGATGCGAAAACCCTCCGCCTCGAGCGCGAGGTGTCCTTTCGTGACGGGCACGTCGTTCCATTCATTCACGACCGCTCCGTTCGCCCACAGCGTGATGGTGCGGCCGCGGGCGGTGATCTCGTATACGTTCCACTCGCCAGCCGGTTTGACACGGTTTTCGGTCATCTTGTCACGCAGGTTCACGCGCGTGATGTTCCCGCTCACGGGCACATCCCCGAACAGCCATGCGCCGGCCGGCCCGGTCTGCGCCTGAATCCACGTCTTTCCATCGCCCGATACGCGCACCAGGATGCCGCTGTTGTACGCTGGCGCCCCCTCGAGTTTGCTGAAGCGCCACTCGGCGTGCAGGATCACGTCGTTGTATTCACGTGCCTCGTACATCAGGTATTCATGTCCTTTGTTGCCCTCGCAGACGAGCACGCGACTGGCAAGGTCGACTTTCCATTGCGACTCGGGATCGAGCTGCGTGTTCCTGCCGGCGACGACGCGCTTCCACCCCTTCATTCCCGGCGCCGTGGGCAGCAGGTCGGTCCAGCCTTTCGAGTTGAATTCGAGGGCGCTTTGGCCGGACGCTCCAGCAGCGAAGATGGCGAACATCAGGATCCTAAGCCAATGCCGCATGCACGTTCTCCCAATCGGCCGCTTCGCCGAATTTCGTGCCCTGAACGGAGCCGTCGATGCTCCTGAGCAGCCCCGTGAGCACGCTCCCGGGGCCGGTTTCGATTGCCTGCGCGACACTCTGACTGGCAAGGTAACGTATGGTCTCGGTCCATCTCACGGGGTTCGGGATCTGCTCGATCAGGCCCCGTCGCGCCTCGGCCCCGGAGCGCACCTCCCGTGCTGCCACATTGTTGATCAGCGGCACCTGCAAATCGCGAAAATGTGTGCGTTCGAGCTCGGCTGCCATGCGCTCCTGCGCTGGTTTCATCAGCGGACAGTGAAAAGGAGCGCTGACGGCAAGCGCGACGGTACGCTTCGCGCCCGCCGCCTTCGCCAGATCCATGGCACGGCGGACAGCACCGGCATGGCCGGCGATCACGATCTGATCGGGCGAGTTGAAATTGGCCGCGGTTACGATTTCGCCGTGCGCAGCCTCGGCGAGGATGCCGTCGAGCCTGCCGTCGGGAAGTTTCAGAAGGGCCGCCATCGCGCCGGCTCCCTCCGGCACGGCTTCCTGCATGAAGCGGCCACGCTTGCGAACGAGCTGCACGGCATCGGCGAACGCCAGCGCGCCGGCGGCGACCAGGGCGGAGTACTCGCCCAGGCTGTGGCCGGCCACATAGTCGGCACGGATGCCGTTGGCATCGAGAACACGCCAGGCGGCGACTGAGACCGTAAGCAGCGCCGGCTGGGTATTCTCGGTCTTTTTCAGCTCGTCCTCGGGGCCTTCGAAGCAGAGCTTCGAGAGTTCAAAACCCAGCAACGCGTCAGCCTCTTCAAACACGGCTCGCGCTTCGGGGTGCGCGTCGGCCAGGGACCTCCCCATGCCCGGGAACTGCGACCCCTGCCCGGGGAACAGAAACGCGGTATTTGCCATTGATTCCCTTATTCTACGAACCGATCGCCGGCTTTACCTGTAACTCCGACAGAAGGGACAACAGAATCGGCCGAAAACAGCCGATTCTTGATCACATCATGACTCGTGTGATCCACATCGCGCACTCGGTGGCCTGCGTGGCTCTCCTCGCAGGTATAGCGGCCGGCCTGCTTCTGCTGGCGTATCCTGGCTCGGTTACCGGCTTGTACCTGCTGCGAGGTGGGGTAGCGGATGTCTGCCGTGTCAGCGATGCAGCGGCAGGAATGCAAAAGCATCTGGCAATCCGCGAAAGGGGCACGGCACTCACCGCTGCCAGCATCGTTGAGCGCCGCTCGGGGGAGTACGAACTGCTCCGGACTCCTCATGGATCGTGGTGGATGCCACGCGGTAATCACGCGCCTGTCGCTGAGATGCTGGGTCAGCAGCTCCATCAGATTTACGGAGACGTCCGCGCGGGCAGCATCGTTCTCGACTGCGGCGCCCATATCGGCCTGTTCGCCAGAGAGGCGCTCAGTCGCGGAGCCGCCAGGGTGGTTGCGATCGAGCCAGCGGCCGAGAATCTGGAGTGCCTGCGCCGGAACCTCGCGCCAGAACTGCTGGCGGGTCGTGTGGTTATCTATCCAAAAGGCGTGTGGGAAACGGAAACCGTCCTGAGATTCCACAAAGTCGAGGGCAACTCTGGTGGGGACAGCTTCGTTATCGACAATGGTCCCGGCGGATCGGTTGAGGTACCCGTTACCACCATTGACAAGCTCGTATCTGAACTGCGACTGGACCGGGTCGACTTCATCAAGATGGATATCAAGGGAGCCGAACGTGAAGCCCTTCGGGGGGCCACTGCGGTGATGCGGCGATGGAAACCTGCATTGGCCGTGGCTGCCGAGCATCGGCCGGATGACGACGTAGTACTTCCTCGCATCATACGTGAGGCCTGGGCCGGCTACACAGCCGTATGCGGGTCTTGCTATGCACGGAACGGG
>DASSSG010000026.1:0-5339 GCA_035708545.1 Bryobacteraceae bacterium
GCCGCCTCGGTCTCACCGGCATCACCGGAACGAATGGCAAGACGACCACGTCTTATGTGATCGATTCCGTTCTGCGCACCGCCGGCCACACCACCGCCCTGATCGGCACGATTGAATACCGCCTCGCGGGCCGGCCTATGAGGGCCGTCAACACGACACCCGAATCGCTGGATCTGTTCGACATCTTCGCCGAGCTCGAGCGTGAGGGCGGAACGCACGCCACCATGGAGGTGTCTTCGCACGGGCTGGCCCTCGGCCGCGTGTACGGCGTGCAGTTCCACACCACCGTGTTCACCAATCTCACCCGCGACCATCTGGACTTTCACAAGACGATGGAAGACTACTTCGCGGCCAAGCAGTTGCTGTTTCTCGGCAACGGCGCGGCTCCGCCGAAGTGCGCGGTGGTCAATCGCGATGACGCCTATGGGCGGGCAATGCAGGTGGACCCTGCGACAGAGGTGTTCTGGTATGGCCTCGAAGAAGGCACGACGGCGCGCGCCTCGAATGTTTCATCCGGTTTCTCGGGCCTGCGCTTTGAAGTTCAGTACGGCGGGAATACATATCAGGTGGAATCGCCGCTGGTCGGGGAAATCAATGTGTATAACATTCTGGCGGCGTGGTGCACAGGCGTGTCCTATGGCATCGATCCGCGTGTAGTCACGCGTGGCATAGCCGAGTGCCGGTCCGTCCCCGGGCGCTTCGAGCGCGTTGAAGAAGGCCAGCCGTTCCTCGTGGTAGTGGACTACGCGCACACAGACGATGCCCTGCGCAATGTCATTGCGGTGGCGCGCGGGCTGGCCACGAAGCGCGTAATTACTCTGTTCGGCTGCGGCGGGGATCGCGACCGCGCGAAACGCCCGCTGATGGGCATGGCCGCTGCCGAAGCAAGCGATTACGTCGTGCTCACCTCCGACAATCCGCGCAGCGAGGACCCGCTCGACATCATGAATGACGCGCTGGTCGGCATCCGCCGCTTCGACACGCCCCATATCGCGGAACCCGACCGCGGCACCGCCATCCGCCGGGCAATCGAAATCGCGGAGCCCGGCGATGTCGTGATATTGGCCGGCAAAGGCCACGAAACCTACCAGACGCTGAAGGACACGACGATTCCGTTCGACGATCGCGAGGTCGCGCGCGGTATTCTTCGTTCGTTCGGGTGGGCAAAGTGATCGTGTGGGGCAGGCTGGCAACCTGCGGGCCGATTGTCAATCGGCGCGGCGGACTGCGGGCTGCGGGCCTGTCCCACGCTGCAAGACGGAACTGGCGGTATCGCAGGTGAAGCTGTCGCTCAATACGATCGCCCGGGTTGTCGGGGCAGAAGCGCCCGTCGACCTCGACGTGTCCGGCTATAGCATCGATACGCGGACCCTCGAGCCCGGGGATCTGTTCTTCGCCCTGCGCGGCGAAAACCACGACGGCCACGACTACGTGCACGCGGCATTCGACAAAGGGGCGAACTCGGCGGTCGTTGACAGGGACATCCCCGGCTTGCCCGTGGTTCGTGTCGCAGACAGTCTGAAAGCGCTGCAGGTGCTCGGCGCATGGGCGCGCCAGCAATGGGATCAGCCCGTGGTCGGGGTCACCGGAAGCGCGGGCAAGACGAGCACAAAGGACGTGATCGCAAGCCTGCTTTCGGTGGCACTGAACACGGGGCGGACGGTCGGGAACTACAACAACCATATTGGCGTGCCGCTCTCGATCCTGCGCCTGCCAGACGAGGCGGAGGTTGCGGTCCTCGAACTCGGCATGAACCACGCCGGAGAACTGCGCGACCTCGCCCGTATCGCAAAACCCGAGATCGGAGTCGTCACAAACGTCGGCTACGCGCATGTCGAGTTCTTCGAATCTGTCGATGCTGTCGCTGCCGCCAAACGCGAACTCGTTGAATCATTGCCGCAGGAAGGGGTCGCCGTCCTGAACGCCGACGACCCGCGCGTCGCACGCATGGGCGAGGTACATCCCGGAAGAACCGTTCTGTTCGGCTTGTCGGAGAACGCCGCCGTCCGAGCCCAGGACGTGGAGTTCAGCGAGACCGGAGTGCGTTTCCGCGCCTGTGGGACGAGGTTCGAAAGCCCGCTCGCCGGTACGCACGGCGTCCGAAACATTCTGGCGGGTATCGCGGTCGCACGGGTATTCGGAATCGCGCCTGCGCAATTGCGCGATGCTGTAAGCGCGCTCGCGCCTGGCAGGATGCGGGGCGAGCGAATCGTCCATAAGGGTATTACAATCATCAACGACTCCTACAACTCCAATCCCGATGCCGTCCGCAGTATGCTTGACGTGCTTCGGAACCTGCCGGCGCGGCGAAAGATTGCCGTGCTCGGAGAGATGCTCGAGCTCGGCCGCTGGGCCGAACCTTTGCACCGCGAGATTGGCCGTTATGTCGCCGAGTGCGGAATCTCCGTGCTTGTCGGGATACGCGGCGCGGCCCAATACATGGTAGAAGCGGCCAGGAACGCCGGCCACGCAGTCGACGCCGCGTACTTCTTCGATGATCCGACTGAGGCGGGCGCCGCTCTGGCCGGGGTCGCGCAGGCAGGAGATGCCGTGCTGTTCAAAGGCTCTCGCGGCACCCGAGTGGAACGGGCGCTGGAAGCCTTTCTTGACAAGGTGCCCTGATGCTCTACTGGCTGCTCTACGAACAGCTGTTCCTCGGATATTCGAAGCAGTACGGATTCCTGAGCCCGCTCCGCGTGTTTCAGTACGTCACGTTCCGGACGGCGTTTGCCGCTCTCACGGCGATGCTGCTGTGCATTGCCCTCGGACCATGGCTCATCCGGAAGCTGCGCGAATTCCAGGTCGGGCAGCATATCCGAGACGAGGGTCCCCAGTGGCACCAGACGAAAGCCGGCACACCCACGATGGGAGGTCTGCTGATCGTTATCGGTGCTGTCGTGCCGACGCTGCTCTGGGCGGATCTCGGCAATCCTTACGTCTGGGTTGCTCTGCTCGGCCTGCTGAGTTTCGCCGCGATCGGCTTCTATGACGACTTCACAAAAGTAAGTAAAATGCGCAACCTCGGGTTGACCGCCCGCAGGAAAGTCGTGCTGCAGGTCATTGCCGCGCTGCTGATCGGTTTCATTCTCCTCGGTCTGCATTCGCAGAACCTGTATGACACCTCGATGAACGTGCCGTTCTTCAAGAACTTCAGGCCCGATTTGCTGATCACGCGCTTTCTCGGCAATCCATGGACGTATCCGCTCGCTTTCGTATTCTTCTACGGGTTTCTGGCGTTCATTCTGGTGGGAGCGTCCAACGCCGTCAATCTGACCGACGGCCTGGACGGGCTCGCGATCGGGCTGATGATCATCGCCTCAGGCGCCACGACGGTGCTGGCTTATGTCAGCGGTCATGCGCGGCTGGCGCAGTACCTCGAGATTGCCCGCCTTCCCGGTGCAGCCGAGCTGACCATCTATTGCGCCGCTATGACCGGAGCGTGCATCGGTTTTCTGTGGTACAACGCGCATCCTGCCGAAGTGTTCATGGGCGACGTCGGTTCGCTCGCGCTCGGCGGAAGTCTGGGCGTGGTCGCCGTCCTTATTAAGCAGGAAATCCTGCTGATCTTCATCGGCGGTGTCTACGTGCTCGAGGCGCTCTCGGTCATCCTGCAGGTGGGCAGCTTCAAACTGCGCGGCAAGCGCGTTTTCGCGATGGCGCCGTTACACCATCACTTCGAATCGATCGGCTGGAAGGAGCCAAAGGTCATCATTCGCTTCTGGATTATGGGCCTGGTGATGGCGCTGTTCGCTCTGACCACACTGAAGCTGCGATGACAAAGGATGTAAAGGGCCGGCGCGTACTGGTGGTCGGCATGGGCAAATCGGGTGCGGCTGCGATCGAGTTGCTGTTGCGCGCCGGCGCCGAAGTTCGGGCGGTCGACCAGAAACCCATGGACCCGGTCCAGGGAGTGGCCGTTCGCCCGCAGACCGAAGCCGAGTTCCGGGATGTGGATCTGATCGTGCTCTCGCCCGGGGTCCCGATCGATACCCCGGAAGTGATCGCGGCGCGACACCGCGGGATTCACATCGTGGGCGAGGTGGAGCTCGCATCGTGGTTTCTGCGCGGGCCGGTGATCGGCATCACGGGATCGAACGGAAAAACCACCACGACGGCCCTCATCGGTCATGTACTCCGCGAGAGCCGTATTCCGGTTCAGGTCGGCGGTAACATCGGAACACCTCCGACGTCGATGGTGGTTGCATCGCGTGACGATCAATGGAACGTCTTCGAGCTCTCCAGTTTTCAGCTCGAGACCGTCGAGAGCTTCCGTGCCCGAATCGCTGTGGCCACGAACGTGACCGATAATCATCTCGATCGCCACCACACATTCGAGAACTATGCCGCTGCGAAGGCGCGGCTGTTCGAGACCCAGCATCCTGGCGACTACGCCGTGCTGAATGCCGACAACCCAATAACCGTCTCTTACGCCGGCAAAACGGCGGGCCAGGTGCGCTGGTTCAGCTCGAGCCGCGAAGTCGCGCCTGGCGTGTTTCTGCGCGACGGCGTCGTCTTTCTGGACGGGCGTCCGTGGATGCAGGCGGCCGAGATTCCCATTCCCGGGGTGCACAATATCGAGAACACGATGGCCGCAGGTCTCGCGGCGCTGCTCGCCGGAGCACCACCCGATCGGATCGCCGGCGCTGTGCGGACGTTTCCCGGCGTGGAGCACCGCATCGAGTTCGTCCGCGAGCTCCGCGGCGTCCGATATTACAACGACTCGAAGGCCACGAGCGTCGACGCGACGCTGAAGGCGATCGCGGCGTTTCCGGGCGGGCTCTGGGTCATTCTCGGAGGCAAGGACAAAAACAGCGACTACACGGTGCTTCGTGAGCCGCTGCGGATGAAGGCACGCCGCGTGCTGCTGATCGGCGCCGCCGCGCTGAAAATCGAGCAGCAACTCGCTAAAGCGGTGCCGATGACCCAATGCGAGACGATCGATCGCGCCGTGTCGCTGGCAGCTGGTGAGGCCGGGCAGGGCGAAACCGTACTGCTGGCGCCAGCCTGCGCCAGTTTCGATCAGTTCAGAAGCTTCGAGCATCGTGGCGAAGTATTCAGGGAGTTAGTGAAGGCACTGTAGGCGCAGGCTCAGCCTGCCAGTCTGGAAACCCAGGTGGCACAACGCGTAAGAACCGACTGGATTCTCTTCTTCACAATCGTGAGCCTCGTCTGTTTCGGGCTCGTCATGGTCTACAGCGCGAGCTCGATCATGGCCGAAGTCCGCTACCGCTCGAGCTGGTACTTCATCGCGCGCCAGCTTGGATGGGCTGCGGTGTCGTTCTTCGTGCTGATGTACTGCAAACGGTTCGATTATCGCCGTCTGAACCACCCAACATTCG
>DASSSG010000027.1:0-9676 GCA_035708545.1 Bryobacteraceae bacterium
GATGCGACCCGGTCCGGCCGCACCGGGGCGTTACCAGTGTTGATGATGTTCGTCTGCGAGACCGTGAACGGGAACCCGGAACGCAGCGTCACGATGCCGTTGGCCTGCCAGCCGCCGAACACGGTGCCAGGAACACCGCGCGCGAGCGGCCCCGGCGCCGGCAGATCGTACACGAAACTCATGACTGCCACATCTGCCGCATCAAAACCCACACGGCCCTTTTCGGCCGCACGATTTCTCCAGTTCTGATACGTATTCGAGTTGATGCCGTCGCCCTCGTTGCGTCCGTAGCCCTCCATCAGCGTCTTCTGCCACGTGTAGGCGAAGGTCAGCACCAGCCCGTGCGAGTACTCCTTGCGCACGCTCGCCTGGAGCGATTCGTACCAGGAATTGCCGCCGCTGTCGAGAAAACGAATACGCGTAAGCGGCCTGCGAATTCCGTTGTCGATGATGAACGGGAACGGGCGGCGCGACTGTACGGTGTCGGCGGCGTTCGCGGGAATGAACGGATCGGGATTGTCCATCTCGACGGTATTGTCAAGGTGCGTCGTCTTGTTGCCGACATAGCCGACGGTGACCGTTGTATTCCACGGCAGACGGCGTTGCACGTCAAAGCTCCACATCGTGGCGTAGGGCTGGAAGTTGTCTCTGTTGAGGACGTTCGCGTTTGTCGGCGAGGCCGGATTTACTGCGCCGAATGGATTATTGAAGTTATAAACCGTCGCTCCCGGCACCAGCACGCCGTTGCGGAACGTGTTCGAGAACTGCGAACTGCCCGAAAGCGGGGGATTCAGATTCAGGATCGTGTAGTTGTTGAGCTGGTGAACGTTGTAGTAAATGCCGAACCCGGAACGCACCACCCAGCTGTCGCTCAGGCGGTACGCGAGGCCGAGCCGCGGCATGAACTGCTTCTTCGACGGTTCGTAGAACTCATAAGTGGTGCGAATCTGCGCAGGTACGAACTCCGGCGGATTGTTCAGACCATTGCGCCACTCGGCGCTGCGCCAGAGCCCCTGAACGTCCGTCGCCGGCGTGTTGTACTCCCAGCGGAGACCGAGATTCAATGTGAGCCGGCGCATCACTTTCCAGTCATCCTGGAAATAGAGCGCAATCCGGTTCTGGCGAACATCGGTGAGCGGCAGCCCTTCCGGCGATTCAGTCGAGGTTGGCACGCCGAGCAGAAACGCGGCGAAGGAATTGCCCGCGAGATCGCCTCTGAAATTGAAAGCCCCGCGGGGTACGTTCGCTGCTCCCCGGAATAACGATACACGGCGAAAGTCGGCCCCGGCTTTGAAGGTGTGGGGGCCGGTCACCAGCGAGATGCTGTCGTTGAGCTGGTACAGCCGGTTCTGATCGAATCCGTTGCCGCCGTCGCGCTCGGAAAGGCCGAGAAAGCCCGTAACGCTCATGGTCGGAATGCCCGCTTCACGATCGTTCAGAGGCCGGTTGTTGTCCGTAAGCACGTTGAAACCGGTAATGCCGATGCTCTCGAGCTTGAACCCCGTGTTCGCGCGCGGGTTGAAGCTGTCGTCGCGCGATTCCGTGAAGCCGAAGCGAGCTTCATTGATCAGCGTGGGCGTGAACATGTGCAGCCACTGCGTGGCGATGTTGTTGTTGCGGCCTTCGACCAGGTAACTGAAGTTCGGATTGTTGGTGATGCTGAAGTAGCGCGGGAGGTTCGTCGCGTACCGGCCGAAGGCGCGGTCCTTCGCCGAGAAGGCGTGATCGATCTTGACGAAGTACTGATTATCGTCGATGGAGTTCGTGCCCGGGTTGCGGAAGTTCACACCGCTGGTCGGATCGGGCAGCGCATTCTGGGCGCGCGGCCAAAAGGGCAACAGAGCTCGTGCGGCCGGCACGATGCGGTTCTCCGGGATGATGTTGCCCGTGAAGAACGTCGGGTTGTCCGGGTTCGAAGTCGGGTCTATGATGCGGATCGGCGCCGGTCGGCCCTGCGCGTCTACCCGATTCAGCAGCACGCTGAAGTCGCCCCGGCGGAACTCGTCCGTCGGCACCAGGCCCGTGGAAATGGCGCCGGGCTCGCGCCGCCTGCGGCCTTCGTAATTGAACATGAAGAAGGTCCGGTTCCGGCCATCGTAAATCTTCGGAATGTATACGGGCCCGCCGAGCACGCCACCGAACTGGTTCTGCCGCAGCGCGGTCTTGCGCACGCGCGGCGCGCCTGCGGGCGTGAAGTAGTTCTGGAAGAAACCCTCGGCGTCGAGCTTATCGTTGCGGAGGAAATCGTACAGCGACCCGTGCACGTCATTCGTGCCCGAGCGCATGACCATGACGAGCTGCGCGCCCGAATTGAACCCGTACTCGGCCGAGTAGCTTCCGGTGAGCACCTGCACTTCCTGCATCGCT
The DNA here is from genome assembly GCA_035708545.1 of Bryobacteraceae bacterium. Lineage (GTDB taxonomy): Bacteria > Acidobacteriota > Terriglobia > Bryobacterales > Bryobacteraceae > DASSSG01. Next base: position 2,368 of record DASSSG010000027.1, read on the forward strand.
TCGGGTGATGGCGAGAACGGGACCGTGTTTACGCGCGCCTCCGTCGCCACGACGCCATCGAGGGTCGCGTGCTGGTTGGTCTCGCGCTGGCCGTTGGCGACAATCGCGATCGTCTGGCCCGGAATGGGAATGCCGCCGCCCCCGCCGGAGAGCCCGTCATAACCGTGCCGCGATCCGAACTGTACGCCAGGATTGAGCGTGGCGAAGTTTCCGACATTGCGCCCGTTCATCGGCAGTTCGACAAGCCGTCGCTGCTCAACGACACCGCCCACGGAGGCCTCATCGGTCTTGAGCAGCGTCGCTTCCGCCGTTACCGTAATGCGCTCCGCCTGCGCTCCGACCTGCAACTGGAAATCTACGCGCGCTTTTTCATTGATCTCGAGACGCACGCCGGTTTGCGTCGCGGATCGGAAGCCCGGCATCTCGACGCTCACCTCGTATTCGCCGACGTCGAGCAGCGGGACCGTGTAGTCGCCCGTGTTGGTGGTAACCGTGGTGCTAACCACACCGGTTCCGGCGTTGCGCACCGTTATCTTTGCGTTCGCGATCGCGGCCCCCTGCGGATCCGTGACGGTACCGAGAATGGATGTCGAAGTGGTTTGCGCCCACGCCGCGGCCGCGGCTAATGTCCAAAAGGCGAGGAAACGAGCTTTCATCGTGTGTTGCCTCCCGAGCAAGGCGATGACGGGCTGCGCTCGAGCGCGCCGCGCATCGGATGAACTGATTCATCGAAGTATACCTGAGGTTCAGGGCTTGTGATATAAACCTTCCCGATGCGATTTACTATTGCGGCGGCACTGATCGCCGCCTCCTGCCTCATCGCGCAACGCAGCGCGCCTTCCGGTGTCGAGAAAATCCGCATATTGCGATATCAGGCCGCAACGATGCGCGACGGCGTGAAGCTGTACGGCGATGTGTACCTGCCCGCGCGGTCCGGCCGCTTCCCGGTGCTCGTCAGCCGCACGCCGTACGGTGTCCAGCGCGACGGCATGCACCAGACCGCCATCCGCTTCGCCCAGCACGGCTACGCGTACGTGCTGCAGGACGTGCGCGGGCGTTACGAATCCGAAGGCAAGTGGGAGCCCTTTCGAACCGAAGCGCGGGACGGCTACGACACGATCGAATGGGCCGCCAGGCAGCCCTGGTCCGACAGCAAAGTCGCCATGCAGGGTGGGTCATATCTGGGGCACGTGCAGTGGCGCGCGGCCACGCAGGCCCCGCCGAGCCTGGTGACGGTATTCCCCGCCGTCGCGTCCACAAACATCTATAGAAACTGGCTCACGCACGGCGGCGCGTACCGGCTGTCGTTCAACTACGGCTGGGGCGTCGTCCGCATGCCGAATCGCATCATGCTGCCGCAGTATTGGCACACCGAAGACTGGGCTCCCGAGGAGCTGAAGTACAGCCGGATCCTGCTGCATCTCCCTCTGCGCGACGGCGACCTCGAGTCCGCGGGATACGCCGTGCAGCATTATCGCGACTGGCTGAAGCACCAAAGCTACGACTCGTACTGGCGGGAGATCGCCGACGACGAGCTGTTCGAACAGGTGACGGTCCCCGTCCACACCTCGGGTGGCTGGTTCGACATCTTCCTCAATGGCACGATCGACGGCTTTACGGGCATGCAAAAGCGCGGCGGCAGCGAGCGGGCACGGCGGGAGAGCAAGATGATCATCGGCGCGTGGGGCCACGGGCCGAGTCAAAAATACGGAGACGTTGATTTCGGCCCCACCGCGAACCGCGATCTCTTCGAAACGCAGTTGCGCTGGTACGACCACTACCTGAAGGGCATCGACAACGGCATCGATCGCGAGCCGCCCGTCGAGATTTTCTTCATGGGCGCGAACAAGTGGCACAAGGCGGCCTCGTGGCCGCTGCCGGGCACGCGCTTCGCGAACTGGTACATCGCGGGAGGAGGGAAGCTGGCCCCGGCACAGCCTGCCGGCGAGCAGTCGGACCAGTACTCGTACGATCCCAACGATCCGGTCCCGACGCTCGGTGGGAACAACTGTTGCGGTACACCCACGATCGCCGGACCGAAGGACCAGCGGCCGGTCGAGTCCCGCAAAGACGTGCTGGTGTATACCAGCGAGCCGCTGAACGAACCGCTCGCGATCGCCGGTCCCGTGCGGATGAAACTGTTCGCCGCGACCGACGGGCGCGACACGGACTGGATGATCAAGCTCGTGGATGTGCACCCGAGCGGCTTCGCCATGAACATCGCCGAAGGCATGTTGCGCGCTCGCTTCCGCCAGGGTCTCGACAAGATGGAGCTGCTGCGGCCGAACGAGCCGTACGAGTACGAGATCGACATGGCCGGCACCGCGAATGTGTTCCTGCCCGGACACCGAGTACGCGTGGACATCACGAGCAGCAACTTCCCGCAGTTCGATCGCAATCCGAATACGGGCGAAGATCTCGGCGCTTCAGCCAGGGTGCGAACCGCGCGGCAGACGGTGTATCGCTCGACGGCGCGACCGTCGCACATCGTGCTGCCAGTGGTGCCGGCGCCGTAGAGTAGATAAGTTCGGCACGTTCACAGTTTTTCGTGCCCTGCGGGAAGGCAGTTGTCTTGACAATTATTGCGGTTTAGCGCACAGTTGTAGACAACAGGGGAAAGGGTCCGGGCGCAACGCGCGCCGTGGTCACCAACGCTCCAGAATGAGCGGTTCTGACCGGTACGGACCTCATCACAAGTACTGCCGCAGGACGGCTCCTTCTCGGGCTAATTCCGATGGAAGGGGTTAGTCTTTGTCTTGCATCATCGGAGCGCATGCGCGCGCGTGGCGCATTCTGCCCGCGCTTGCCGCATTCGCGCTTCTTCTTTTTCATTTCAACAGCTTCGCCCAGGAACGCTTCGGCGAGCTGAACGGTACCATCACCGATCCGAGCGGCGCTGTCCTGCCCAACGTCGCTGTGTCCGTCACTGCCAATGAGAGCGGACGCATATTCACGACGAAATCGGGCAGCGAGGGCACCTACGTCATCCGTCCGCTCGAGCCCGGCTATTACACCGCGCGGTTCGAACTGACCGGCTTCACGACGCATGAAGTCCCGAGCATTCAGCTGCTCGCCGGTCAGATTCTCAAAGTCAACGCGCCGCTGCAGCTCACCGGCAGCCAGCAAAGCGTACAGGTGACAGAGTCGGCACCGCTGATTGATGTGACGCAGACCATCATTGCGCATGACGTCACCAGCGAGGAAATTGAGCGCCTGCCGAAAGGCCGCTCGTTTCAGCAGCTCGCGCTGGTCGCGCCTTCCGTGAACAGCGGCGAGATCGAAGGCGGTTTCCAGGTGAACGGAGCGAGCGGGGCCGAGAACCAGTTCATCATCGACGGCGTTTCCACCACGAGCCTGCTGAACGGCAAATCGCGCCAGGACGCCGCATTCGAAATCCTGAAAGAAGTCCAGGTGAAGACGGGAGGCATTACGGCCGAGTATGGCGGCGCCATGGGCGGCGTGATCAGCGCCATCACGCGTTCGGGCGGTAACCAGTTCCACGGCGACGTTCATTACTATTACGGCGGCAATCGCATGAGTGCCGGCCCCGTGAAGCGGCTGCTGCTCGACCCGACGGACGAGAAAACCGTTTCGTACGTGCAGGACCACAAGAACCAGAACGATAACCATGAACCTGGCTTTTCGCTGGGCGGGCCATTTATCAGGAACAAGCTCTACTTCTTCAGCGCGGCGTCCCCACGCTGGCAGCGGACCGAGAATACGTATTTGCTCGACGACGGCACCGATACCGTAAAGCGCGAGCGGACGTTTCACATGCTGTTCAACAAGCTGAACTGGGACCCCACGTCGCGGGTTCGCACCAACTTCACGTGGCTCTGGACCCCCACCAGGTCCGCCGGCCGGCTGCCTGCGTACGATTTCACCGGCAATCGGCTGACGCTCGACCAGGCCGCTCTCCAGCCTTATAAGAGCCAGGGCTTCTTCCAGCCGCAGTCGAGCTACACCGGTCAGGTGGACGTAACGCTCACCAGCACGACCCTGCTCACCGTGCGCGGCGGTCGCTTCTGGGATGACTTCAACAGCACCGGCATCCCGGAACAGGCAGCGGTCGAATGGGGAGCTTCCTCGGAGAACATCGCATCTCTGCCTCCCGAATTACGCCGCCCGACTGGCTACCGCAACATCCCCCGGGCCCTGAAGACATATCACGACGTGACCGCGCGAACCCACGTGCAGACCGACGCAGGCAAATACTTCACGCTCTTCGGACAGCACAACCTGAAGGGCGGCTGGGGCCTGTCAAAGACCGTGAACAACGTCGATGAACGGTATCCGGGGGCGGCTACGTGCTGGTCTATTTCGACCAGGGCTACAAAAGCCCCTTCAATGCGGCACCACAGCGGGGTACGTACGGATTCTATTCGGTGAACAACCGAGGCACTTCCGGCAGCACTGGCGGCACGATGCACAACCTGTACATTCAGGACCAGTGGCGTATCCATCCGCGCCTGACGCTTACCCTCGGTTTGCGCACCGAGAACGAAGTAGTTCCGTCGTTCCGGCGCGATATCCAGGACTTCGCGTTCAAGTTCGGGTTCCAGGATAAGCTCGCACCGCGGCTCGGCGCCAGCTTCGACCTGTTCGGAGACGGTCGCGTGAAGCTGTACACCAGCTGGGGCCGGTACTTCGACTGGGTGAAATACGAGCTCTCGCGCGGCACCTTCGGAGGAGATATCTGGCAGCGATACTACCGCACGCTTGATACTCTCGATGTCGCATCGCTCTATCTGAACGGCTTTCCCGGCCGAAACATCTGGAATGATACGCAGGGATCGTTCCGCGATCTGCGCGTGCCGAGTTTCGGTAACCTCGCCGTCGATCCCGACATCAGGCCCATGAGCACGGATCTGTTCAACGCAGGCGTCGAGCTGCAGCTCGGCCCGCGCACGGTGTTCCGCGGCAACTACGTCCATAACAATCTGCGCCGGACGATGGAGGACATCGGTGTGCTGATTGACGGGGACGAGCATTACATCCAGGCCAATCCCGGCGAGGGCGCCGCTGCCACGATGCTCGGAACCTGCAATGAACACAACGCGCCGCCGAACTGTACGCCGGACTTCCCGACGCCGCGCGCGCAGCGCACTTACGACGCCATGGAGTTGTCGATCACGCGGCGTTTCGGCCGCGGCTTCTTCGGCAGCGCCAGCTACGTGCTGAGCCGGTTGTACGGCAACTACGCGGGCCTGTCGAACTCCGATGAGATCAGCACGCCGACTACGGGCGTGAGTTCGGGCACGTCGCAGCAGGAGTCAGGCAGCATCGCGCGGCCCGGCACCAACACGACGCGCGGCTGGGACCTTGCGGAGTATCTTTTCGATTCGCGCGGCCATGTCGATGTGGCCGGCCGGCTCGCGACCGACCGGCCGCACGCGTTCAAGCTGTACGGCTCGAAGACCTTCGATTGGACCGGCCGAAACGCCAGCGATATCGGCCTGTTCCTATACGCCGCCAGTGGCACGCCGCTCAGCACGGTCGTGAATACGTCGAACTCGATCGGCGTGTTCGTGAACGGGCGCGGCGATATGGGCCGAAGCCCGTGGCTGACGCAGACGGACGCCGTGGTTGGACACGAGTTCCGGCTCGGCGAAGGAAAGCGGCTGCGCTTTGAGTTCAACGCGCTCAATCTGTTCAACCAGAAGACGGCGCGGAACCGCTTCAACAGCCTGAACCGCGGCGCGGGGCTCGATGAGGAGAACTCGGCGATCGATCTGACGCACATCAACCTGTTCAATGGGTACGACTATCGCGCGATGCTGAATCGCACGGCGGACCAGTTGAGCGGCCGGGGCGCGTATGATCCTCGCTACGGCCTGTCCGATCTGTTCAATCCCGGCTTCCAGGGCCGCTTTCTCGTGAAGTTCATCTTCTGAGAGGCGACGCCAGGGAGCACGAGGCCGGACGGTCGCGGTCGTTCGTTACCGGGGCTGGGAAGGACCTCTCGGCGAGCGGCTGTGGGCCGGACCCGGCCTCGTTCTTCTCAGCGCAACGATGTGCCGCAAACTGTCTGTATGCGCCCTTTGTACGTGCGCGTGCACGCCGAGGACAATGTCGCCATCGTCGCCGACCCGGAAGGCCTGCCGGCGGGCACGGTCTTCGACGGCGGCCTGAGGCTGGCCGAAGCCGTCCCGCAGGCCCACAAGGTCGCGCTCGCAGACCTGCCCGCGCACGCGCCGATCGTCCGCTATGGTCAGACGATCGGCCACGCCATGCGCGACATCCCCCGCGGCAGCTGGGTGCGTGAGGAACTCGTCCAGCTGCCGGCCGCTCCGCCTCTCGATTCCCTGCCGCTCGCGACAGCCCCGCCCGAGCCGTTGCCGCCGCTGTACGGGTGCACTTTCGAAGGCTACGCCAACGCGGACGGCTCGTTCGGCACGAAGAACATCCTTGGCATTACGACAACCGTCCAGTGCGTCGCGCCGACGGTTGACTACGCCGTGCGGCGCATCCGCGACGAGATACTTCCGCGCTTCCCGCGCGTCGACGACGTGGTCGCGGTCACGCACGGCTACGGCTGCGGCGTCGCGATCGACGCACCGGGCGCCGCGGTGCCGATCCGCACGCTGCAGCACATCAGCCTGCACGCGAACTTCGGTGGATCCCCGCTGGTCGTGAGCCTTGGCTGCGAGAAGCTCCAGCCCGCACGACTCCTCCCCGAAGGCGAACTGCGCTCGCGTGCGCTGCCCGTCCTTGATGGCACGCCGTTTCTGATCCGGCTCCAGGATGCAGAGCTGCACGGCTTCGGCGATATCGTCGCCGCCATCATGCGCGCTGCCGAGAAGCGCCTCGAAGAACTGAACCGCCGCGAGCGCCGCACCTGCGATGCCTCACACCTGGTGGTCGGCCTGCAATGCGGCGGCAGCGACGCGTTCTCCGGAGTCACGTGCAATCCGGCAGTCGGTTACGCAGCCGATCTGCTGGTGCGAGCGGGCGCGACCGTGCTGTTCTCCGAGGTGACCGAAGTTCGCGACGCCGTTCACCTGCTCACGCCGCGGGCAATCAACGAAGAAGTCGCCCGCGCGCTGGTCCGTGAGATGCGCTGGTATGACGATTACCTCGCGCGCGGCGGCGCCGATCGCAGCGCAAATCCGACACCGGGCAACAAGCGCGGCGGACTCGCAAACGTCGTGGAAAAGGCGCTCGGTTCGATAGTGAAAGCCGGCAGCACGGCCATTCGCTCGGTGGCCACGCACGGCGAGCGCGTGCCGGCGGGCGGGGGGCTGGTGTTCGCGGCCACTCCGGCGAGCGACTTCATCTGCGGCACGCAGCAGCTCGCGTCAATGAACAT
>DASSSG010000028.1:0-5902 GCA_035708545.1 Bryobacteraceae bacterium
CAGATCGGCCGCTGGCTGAAAAGCAACGGTGAAGCGATCTACGGCACGCGGCCGTGGCGCGAGACGCGGCAGTGGAGCGAGGGCCAGCGAGCGCAGTTGAACACCGGCAGGTTCATGACGAAGTACGACGTGCTCGATTACATCGAGACGAAGCGGCCCGGGCAGGCGGTGATCGAGGCGTTCTTCACCGCCAGGGGAGACGACGTTTACGCCATTATTCCCGGCTGGCCGGGGCGGCAATTCGTGCTGAAGGACGTGAGCGCGCGAACAGGCATGGAGGCGACGCTGCTCGGGGGCGCGGGGGCGCTGAAGTGGTCGGAGTCGGGGAAGAATATCGTCATTGAAATGCCGGAGGGCTCCTCGGATGCTGCGCGCTCTCAGCACGCAGTTGTGATCCGCCTGCGAGGGCTACGCGCGCGGTAGTCTGCTGTTCATAGAAGTGTCTTGCGCTACGGATGCCGATTAACATCGGCCTGCAGGTTGACAACCTGCCCCAGTGTCTATGTCCAGAGTACTGGACCGCATACAGAAATCGGCACGCATATCCTCCTCGTACCAAGAAACTTAGCCAAATTACAAGAAACGACGAATAATCTACGCTCTACTTGTGTCACTATCTTTCGTCTTATTTCCCTGTTTCGGTCGAGCACGACTTGCGGCGCTGCTCGTGATCCTCGCAACATCACTGATAGCGCAAACCTCCGACGCGAATCTGACAGGCACGATCGTCGATCCGTCGCGAGCGGCTGTTCCTGGTGCGCTGCTGAAACTCACGAATCAGGACACCGCGGTCGCGTGGACCGCGACCTCCGATGAACAAGGCGTCTACAGATTCAGCAACATGCCGGTGGGGAGGTACACACTCGAAGCCGTGTCCGATGGATTCGGGCGCGTGACTGTCCGTGATGTCGTTCTGCAGCTGAACGTGACGCAAACGGTGAACCTGCTGCTTCAGGTCGCGGCCGCGGCTTCGGCCGTGACCGTGGTGGAAGCGTCGCCGGCGCTGGATACAACGACCGCGGGACTGCACTCTTCGTTCGGCAGCCGCCAGGCCGTTCAGATACCGCTGACTTCGGACGGGACGCTGGGCGTGCTGAACGTGAGCCTGCTCAGCGCGGGCGTCGCCTCGAGCGGCGGCATCGGCTACGGCACCGGACCATCAATCGGTGGCCAGCGGCCGACGAACAACAATTTCATGATCGAAGGCGTCGACGCGAACAATCGCGCCGTCACCGGGCCCATTATCAATATTTCCAACGAAGCTGCCGCCGAATTTACCCTGCAGCAGAACCAGTTCTCGCCGGAGTTCGGGCACTCGAGCGGGGGCCAGTTCAATACGATTCTCAAATCGGGCACGAATCAAATTCACGGATCGGTTTATGAGTACTTCCAGAACCGCAACCTGAATGCGGTCGATGCGGGGTACGCGCGAGTGGGGGTTCTCTCAAACCCGCGCTTCGATCAGAACCGTTTCGGCGGGTCGGTGGGCGGCCCGATCCGGCGCGATCGGCTGTTCTATTTCGGCGCGCTCGAGTACCACACTACGGGGCAGCAGGCGAGCTCAGGCGCGACGTTTGTTCCGACGGCGGATGGGATGCGCACGCTCGAGGGTCTGAGCGGCGTGAATCGAACGAATCTCGATGTGCTGAAGCGCTATACGCCGGCCGCGGCGCAGCGCGCGATGGATATCACGGTGCTCGGCAATGCGATCCCGGTCGGCATGGTAAACACGGCGGCACCGTCGTACATCAACCATACGCGCCCGGTCGCAAGCGCGGACTACAACATTTCCGAGCGCGATCAGTTGCGCGCGCGCTGGATAGGGTACCGGTCTGACAGTGTCGACCCCTCGGCAAGTCTGGCGGAATTTTTCACGCCGGTGCAAATCCGGAACCACGTCGCTTCGATTGTGCACTTCCACACCTTCTCGCCGGTGCTTCTGAGCGAAGTTCGCCTCGGATACAACCGCAGTGTGGAAGATCATCCTGCGGGGCCGCAGGAGTTTCCCGGCCTTGACGCATTTCCCACGCTGCAGTTCGATGACCTGAGTCTGGGGCTCGGGCCGTTTTTCGCGTACCCGCAGTCGAACCGGTCCAACATCTACCAACTGGCAACCAACGTGAGCTGGACGCGCGGACGCCACGCGCTGAAGTTCGGCTATGACGGGCGCAAGCAGAACAGCGCCAACTTCTTCGTCATGCGCCAGCGCGGCGAATACGCGTACAGAACGCTCGAGCGTTACCTGCTCGACCTGACGCCGGACTTCGCGTCGCGCAGCGTGGGCGGCTTTCCGTTCGTGGGGAACCTGCTGTCGCACTATCTGTTCGCGAACGACGAGTTCCGCCTGCGGCCCAACCTGGTGGTGAGTCTCGGGCTGCGCTACGAATTCGTCGACGTGCCGCACGGTTCGCAGCAGCAGGCGCTGAATGCGCTTTCGAGCGTTCCTGGCGTGATCGAGTTCCGCTCGCCGAAGCCCGGTTATCGCGACTTCGCACCAAGGGTCGCGCTGGCGTGGGCGCCGGGAACGACCGGACGGACGTCGCTGCGCGCAGGCTTCGGTATGGCGTACGACCAGGTTTACCAGAATCTCGGAATCAACTCGCTGCCGCCGCAGTTCTTTACGACGGTGGACGCGCATGCCGAGCGTCCCGCCGACCTGCCTGGGTTTCTCGCGGGCGGCGGTATCCCGGCAACCTCGGTGCCGATTGCCAATGCGCAGACGGCGCGGATGCTGACCTCGGCGTGGATTCCCGATCAGCAACGGCCGTATTCGATCCAGTGGAACGCCGGGGTGCAGCAGGTGCTCGCGCGCGACTATATATTCGAGACGAGGTATCTCGGCACGCGCGGGGTTCACCTCCCGATGCAACTGCTCCTCAACCGGGTGGCGGGGGTCAGTTCGGCGCGCAGTCTTCCAACCTGGCTGGCTCGGCCCTCGCAGGCCGATCTCGATGCGCTGGCGCTTTCCCTCGACGATCTGAAGCCGGTCAACGCGCTCGCGCCGTACGGCTTCGTACGCGGCATCACGTCCTTCCAGCCGCGTGGCAACTCGAGTTATCACGGTCTGGCAACTCAGCTCACGCGGCGGTACGCGAACGGGCTGCAGTTCGTGGTGGCGCACACGTGGAGCCACAACATCGACGACTCGACGGCAACGGTGGCGAGTACTTTGCTCACGCCGAGGCGGCCGCAGGATTTCTTCAACCTCGGGACGGAACGAGCGGACTCGGCGCTCGACCGGCGGCAACGCTTCACGGCCGGCTGGATCTACGATGCGCCGTGGTTCGCCAACGACAGCAACCTGCTGCGGCGGCATCTGCTCGCAGGCTGGTCGTTCAGCGGGACGTACATGGCGGAGACCGGCGCGTGGGCTACGGTGCGCAGCGGGCTCGATGCCAACCAGAACGCGGACCCTGTCGGCGACCGTTCGCTGGTGAATCCGGCGGGTGTGGATGGGCGGTCCTCGGCAGTAACCGCGCTGAAGAACTCGGCGGGCCGTGTCGTGGGCTATCTCGCGGCCGATCCGAGCGCGCGCTATATTCAGGCGGGCGCCGGCGTGCTGCCGAATGGAGGACGTAACACGCTGCGGCTGCCCGGCATCAACAACTTCGACCTGAGTCTCGGCAAGAAGGTGCGGGTAAGCGATCGCGCTTTCGTGCAGTTCCGCGCCGAGGCGTACAATGCGTTCAACCACTCGCAATTTGTCCCGGGCTTCGCCAATTCGGCGAACCTGCGCGCGCGCGTGACGCCGGCTGCGAACGGGTTGCTGATCACCGGGAACCCGCTGTTCAATCGGACGGATCTGGCGTTTGAATCAAACTCCCGGACGATGCAGCTGGTGTTGCGGCTGGAGTTTTGAGCGGGTTGACAACCCGGTGCAGGCTGCCAGCCTGCCCCACTGGGCTTATGCGGCTCTCGGGACGAATGACGGGTCTATCCGCCTGAGGGGAACGCGACTGGTCCGGAGCCAGTCGCGTTCGCTCAGCCGGCGGTAGATCACTTCGATCCAGGGGCCAGTGAGCGTGCTCGCCTCCGCTGAGGTGCGCGTGCTCCACTCGGCTGCTCGGCGGCTGATCGCCTTTTGCTCTGCGCGAAGGCGGTTCGGTACGTCCGCGAAGGGCATGGTCACCAGCTCGGAATTGAAGCCGCGGACGTGCTCGAAGCCGAAACGCGCCACGAGGCGGTTCAGGTTCTCTATCGTGTAGCCGTACAGGTAGGGGAAGCCGAGCAGATTGTTCCACGCAAGCGTCAGGAGGTCGGCTCGCAGGACGCGGTACGGGAACGCGTTGGGGACGCGAACAATCAGCAGTCCGTGCTCCTTCAACACACGGCGGACTGCGGCGAGCACTGGGCCGGGATCGGTGATCTGTTCGAAACAGTTCCAGACGAAGACGGCATCGAAAGACGAATGCGCGAGGCGAGCGTTTTCAAGCGTCTCGCGCCAGACGTGCAGACCACGCCGGCGGATGAACTCAGTCGTGTCGCGGCCGACGTCGAGGCCAAGCGGCACCCAGTTCCACTCCTCGGCAGTCTGGAGAAACGCGCCGATGTGGCTGCCGATTTCGAGCACGTCGGCATGCGGCCGGAGCCGTTCGCGATATGCCGCTTCTTTGTTGCGGAACGCCTGCACGTAGCGCGGGTACACCTGCGTGAGAATGTCAGGGTCGTTTGTGTCCTCTTCGTATGAGGAAGCGCCCCGCAGGTCGGCTTCGGCTCGGGTCAGGAGACCGCATCCGGCACACTCGACGAGAGGAGCCGGGAATCCATGCATGAAGTCGAGCAGATCCTTGAGCTCGGCCTGTGAGGCGCGGCGGCGCAGGCGCGAGTAGACGAAGTTCCTGCGCTGGCGTATCTCCTGGCGGACGGTCCGGAGAGCGACGGCTCGATGGAAGGTATGGCTCCCGCAGGCTGGGCACGAGTGCATCCGTCAGGTTGGATACAACCAGCGCCAGTTTTGCTACAGCCAGCGGCGCACTTGCCGGCGGAAGCGCTCGTACTCGGCGCCATGCACCTGTTCGAGGTGAGGCTCTTCAATGAAGACAACAACGAGGTGGAACGCGAGCCACATGACGAGGCCGTAGGTGGCCAGATCAGCGGAGCGGTAGAGGATCGCCTGGCCGAAGATGATGAGCAGCACGCCGACGTACATCGGATTGCGCGAAAACCGGTAAGGGCCGGTAGCAACCAGATCCGCCGGCTCCCGGCCGACCAGCGCGCGCAGCGGACCGACGAAGAACGGCGCCGGTGTTCCGCCCGCGAGCAGGAAGCGAGCGACACACCAGAGAAACAGGACGAGTCCTGCGATCAGCGGCACCCAGCCGAGCTGCCACCATCCGCCGGCCAGCGGCGCTCCCGAGAGAATCGCCCGCGGGATATAGAACGCGACGGTGCCCGGCACGAGCACGGTGAAGATGAGACCGCGAATCCAGAGCATAGGGATGAAAAAGCGCCGGCCCTCGCGGACCGGCGCTGTTGGTTTGTACAGTTGCTTCGCTTAGAAGAACAGTTTCAGCGAGAGCTGGATGAACCGGGGATCGCGCGTTCCGCTGATGCGGCCGAATGTCGGGCTCAACTGCTGACCCGTGGCGTTATCGAACTGCGTCCCGGTGCTGATACTCGACCACTGTGTGTGATTCCAGGCGTTGAACAGCTCCGTCCGGAACTGCAGCCAGCGCTGCTCGCTGCCCAACGGGACCTTCTTCGTGATCGAGATGTCCCAATTGTTGATCCCGGGATTGCGCATGATGTTGACGCCGGCGTTACCGAACGTGCCCTTTTTCGGCATGGCGAAGGCTTCGGTGCGGAACCAGCGGTCGAAGGTCCGCTCGCTCTTCGGCAGATTGGGATCGCCAATCACGTCGACGCGAGCGCCTTCCGCCGAGCCCGTCCACTCTTCGGAGTT
>DASSSG010000029.1:0-4048 GCA_035708545.1 Bryobacteraceae bacterium
GCTCCTCCGGGCGATACCGCGGCCGGAGAATGCTGACGAAGCGCAGTTCGGCGCAGCCGCCGACGAGTTGTTCGGCAGGGTCCTGCAGATGACTGATAACGCGGGCGCCACCGACGAAGACCGTGCGTTGAACTATCTGGCCATGCGGTATCCAGGCATTTATTCGGCAGCCGCCGAGCATTTCGCTGCCGATTTTGCGCTCACGGGAGTGGATGTGCGCCCTTCCACTTTGAGCAGCACGCGCAACATCGTTGATGTTATCTTCTCTTACACTAACCGCAATACCGATTTCATGGAGAAATACATCGTACGCTGCGACGTGACGGAGGAGTTTCCATTCCTGGTCAGTAAGATTTCGCCTTACTTCGATCGGTGAACATTTCGCAGCGAAGGAATGAGGAATCTGAGGCGAGTGCGCCCGGATGCAGGCTGCACCGCTCAGCAAGGCCCCTCGCCCCTGTCAAAACGAACGAAAGGAGAGTTCATATGTACGCCAACAGAATTCCGGGATTCACCGCCGACCAGTCACTGGACCCGGCGCGCGGACACTACCGCGCCGGCCCGGCCTTGGCCCGCCGTGCAGAGGGCGTTGTTCCCGCCATCCCGGCATGTCGGAACTGCGACTACATACTCGATAATTGTGAGAGGAACAGATGGCGTCCACGCGCGCTGTGCGACGCCTGCGCAAGGGGCTATTGTTACGAGGATCCACCGCCTCCCAACCCATACCCCGATCCGTTCCCTCCGCTGCCGCGGCTCTAACGGGCGCAGAGGCACTGCCGAGTGCTCGATGGATACAAACCTCGGCGACTCGACTGCATGGAGCGCCAGTGTGCTGCGTTCGTGACTGCAATTCAGTCGCCCTGAGCACCTCGTTTCCGAGCGCGGCTGGCCTGCGGCGCGAGGCACGAGCCCAACCACCACACCCGGTGATTTGTGTAGTACGCTCGGGGAACTATGAAGCGGCGAGATTTTCTCGCCAGCGGCCTGCTGGCGGCGACCGCGGCAGCCGCCGCGCGAAAGCCGAATTTTCTGTTTGTGCTCGCGGATCAGTTCCGCGGTGACGCCCTCGGCGTGGACGGCAATTCCTTTGTGCACACGCCGAACCTCGACCGGCTGGCCAAAGGCGGTGTTCGCTTCGCCAATGCCTACGCGCCCCAGGCAGTCTGTACGCCCTCTCGTGCCTCCCTGCTGACCGGTGTGTTTCCGACCACCCACGGGCTGACCGACAACGTGTACGGGATCGATTCGGTATTTGCGCTGCGGCAGTACCGGCTGGAGCCGCACTATCCCGGTCTCCTGCGCGCCGCTGGATATGTGACCGGCTATATCGGTAAGTGGCACCTGGGCGAAAGGCCGCCGGGCTTCTTTGATTATTTCAGCGGTTATAACTCGCAGTGGCCGCACTGGCTCGGACAACGGGATAACTCGGCTTACCGATCCGACGTGGAAACTGACGACGCGATGAAATTCATCGAGCAGAACGCCCGCAAGCCGTTCTTACTGACGGTCGGATATTATCCGCCTCACGACCCCTACGATCCCCCGCGCCGTTTTTACGCGTACTACACCGGCAAGAATGTCGATCACGCGGACTACTACGCCGCCTGCACTGCAATCGACTGGAACGTGGGACGGCTGCTCGACAGGCTCGACCGTCTGGGCCTCGCGCGCGACACCATGGTGATCTTCACGTCCGAGCACGGGGAGACATTCGGACAACGTCCACTGAGCGGCAACAAGCGCGTCAGTTATGAGGAGAGTGCCCGGGTTCCGTTGCTTCTCAGGTATCCGGCTGTTTTGCCGGCCGGCGCGATTTACGAAGGCGGCGTGTCAACAATCGACATCATGCCCACAATGCTCGCCGCCGCGGGTCTGCCGATCCCTGCGCGCGTCGAGGGCAAGAACCGAATCCAGGAAATCCTCAGCGGCGCCACTGCGTGGAAGGAACCGGTGTTCCAGCAAAACATAACGCAGCCGAAGATCATGGGCGGACCGCACGACGAGCGCATGGTGCGCCTGCGCGAGTGGAAACTGATTCTGCGCAGACTGCGAACACCGAATCCGCCGAACATGGACGAGCTCTATAACCTCAAAGAGGATCCGCGCGAACAACACAACCGGATTGCGGAAGCATCGCTGAAACCGAAAGTGCACGAGTTGGCGGCGCTGATGCTGGCATGGGGAAAGCGCATCAACGACCCGCTCGCCGTGGAGATGGCAAGCCGGTACGCACGCGCATAAATCCTTGTCGCGTCCTGTTGGCTATGGCTGTCGGATCTGCCGCCGTATCGCAACATTTATAGAAGTGTGATTCCGGGGCATGTGGCAACCCTCAATATCCTGGCGTATACGAGAGCGTGTACGCTGGCGATCTCGAGGGCGCTCGCCGGGTGCTGGCGCGGTACGCCGCAGTATCTCCTGGGGACGCGAACGTGCAGGACACGCTCGGCGACGTGCACTTCCACTTCGGGCGTTTTGACGAGGCTGAAAAATACTATCCCGAAGCCCATCGCCTCAACCCGGGTCTGCTGTCCGGCGGCGATCTGTATCGCGCAGCGATTGCGGCCCGCTTTGCCAGTGATCTCCGCGGCGCAGACTCACACATCGCGAACTGGCTCACTTTTCGCAAGCGCGGCGGTGACCCTGTGCTTGCCATTCGCGAGGCTGCATGGGAGGCATCGACGGCACGGCTTAGTCAGGGTCGTACACGCCTGCGCCAGCTGGCCCAGGTTCCCGGTCTGAGCGCGGAGCGGCGAAATGCGGTGCCAGCTCAGCTCGCTATTCTCGATAGAGTGGCCGGCGAGCGGACGGTCGCTCCCGCTCGAGCGGGTGACGCTTCCGCCGCCGTCGCGTATTTCTCCGCCACAGCGATGCCGCTCCCTCTGTATGCGTACAGCGGGCCGAATGGATGCCGGCAGCAGTACGAGCGACGTTGCCTGGCTACGCACTGCTGCTCAACGGCCACTTCCGGGAAGCAGTGCCGGTTGGCGGGCGGCGTACCAGTCGGCCCACCCACGAACTATTCTGATGCGCGCGTCATGCTCGCATGGTCGCTGCACGGCAGCGGGCAGGTGGCCGAAGCCTCCCGGCTGCTTGCTCAGGCGCCCATTCCCAGGGCGCGCGGCCGAACCTGGGCTGAGCTTCCTGACCCTGCTCAACTTCGCTGAGCTGCGCGGCCCCGGAAAATGAATCTTTCCGAGCGGTTAGGTCTATTGAACTCAGCGAGACACTACGCTATAAATGACTCAACGTCAGATGGTTTGATGCCTGCGGTAACGGGGCCGCAGTGACGAAAAGACAAACCTGAGAATGTACAAGGGTCGACGTGTAGTTATACTCGGCGGCCTGGAGTTCAGCACCATCGGTGCAACGGTCCCCGGCACCGGGGCAGGGGTGCGAAGGACCGGTGTCGACTCCATGGCCACAAGCTGTGCGAACCTGGCCATCTCGCGCGAACGCGGCTCGGGCGAAGGCAGCGAGGACAACCTGCTGAGAGCCGCCGTATGAGGCTCGTTGCACTCGGCAGATTACTCGGAGCCGGGCAGCAGGCCGACTCTGCCGACCGAGCCGGTCTGATCGCGGGTGCCGGTGCCCTGCTACTGCTGACTTTCGTTGCCTGGTATCCCGCTCTGCAGACGCAGATGGTGTCGGATGATTTTGCGCTGGTCGGGCGCATCGACTTCTCCGATGCTTTGCGCTACTTCCGGGAAACCTTCGGTTTCGGCAGAAACGAATACCGCCCGCTCACCGCTGTTTCATTTGCGGTAGACAACTGGCTGTGGTCGGACAACGCCGCCGGCTATCATCTCACGAATCTGCTTCTGCACGGAGCCACGAGTGCGCTGCTTTTTCTCGTGCTCCATGCCCTCACGGCTGATCTTGCGCTGGCTTTCACAGCCGCTTTCGTGTTCGCGATTCACCCGGTGAACCACTCGCGAGCGACCTGGATCTCGGCGAGAGATGCGCTGGTCTGCGCGGTATTCCTGCTCGCCGCCATCTGGCTGCACCTGCGCGCGCGCCGCCGGGGCCGCGCCGGAGACTGGCG
>DASSSG010000030.1:0-8234 GCA_035708545.1 Bryobacteraceae bacterium
GGGGCACCGAGACCATCCTGATCGTGGAGGATGAAGAAGGTGTCCGCCGCGTGCTGCTCGAGATGCTGTCGCAGCAGGGCTACCGGGTGCTCGTGGCGAGCAGCGGCCCCGAGGCGCTGGACCTCTGCTCGCAGGAACACGGGCCGATAGATCTGCTGATCACGGACGTCATCATGCCGAAAATGAGCGGCCGGGAACTGGCGGACCACCTCCGCGACTGCCGGCCCAACCTCAAGGTGCTGTTTGTCTCCGGGTATACGGATTCCGCCATCGTGCATCATGGAATCCTCGAGGAAGGCACGGTGTTCCTGCAGAAGCCCTTCACCCCAGAACAGATCGCCGGCAAGGTTCGGGAGGTTCTCGATGAGCGCGCGGGCCGCGAGCAGACGTCAGCTCGGAGTGCGCGACTCACCAGTCCCGATCGGATCTAGACGACTTACATTTTGTATCAGCCCGAACGCAATCTGGTTATGGGAGCCAGTGTCCGAGCGCTGATTCGGTATACCGGCGGCTCCCGCCGGCCGCAGCTTTCGGAGTTGGAGCCGCAAGCCGCTCTGCGACAGACAATCGCTATCATCGAACCATGAGTGACGAGCAGGCGGCGATTGCCGTCCGCGACCTCCGCAAAAACTACGGCAACAAGGCGGCGGTCGACGGACTGACGCTGCTCGTTCCGCGCGGCACGTTCTACGGTTTTCTCGGACCGAACGGCGCCGGCAAGACCACGACGATCCGTATGCTGATGGGGCTGACGCCGCCAACCTCCGGCACGATCGAAATTCTCGGCCTGCTTATGCCGGAGCGCGACGTCGAGATCAAGAGCCGTATCGGTCTCGTTCCCGATGAATCACTGCTGTTCGACCACCTCACCGGCCTGGAATTCCTCGAGTTCGTCGGCCGCATGTACCTGCTGCCGCGAGGCACCGCCCGCGACCGCGCGCGCGAGCTGCTGTCGCTGTTTGAACTCGACGCCGACACGAGGAAACTCATCGGCGAGTATTCCAGGGGCATGCGAAAACGGGTCGCCATGGCTGCGGCGCTCATCCACCGCCCCGAGCTGTTCCTGATGGATGAGCCGTTCGAAGGCGTTGACGCCGTCGGCGCGCGCCTGATGAAAGACATCCTCCTCGAACAGGTACGGCGCGGCGCGACGATCTTCCTCACGTCGCACGTACTCGAGGTCGTCGAGCGGCTTTGCGAGCGCGTCGCCATCATCCACGAGGGCCGGCTCGTGGTTGAAGGCCAGATGAGGGAGCTGCGGTCGGGAGCCGACACGCTCGAAGACATCTTCGTCCGCGTAGTGGGCGCCGACCGCGCCGCCGAGCGCCTCGAATGGCTGTAAGCGCCCGCCAGCAGACTGCTGCGATTATCTGGGCGCAGTGGCGCTCGTTCATCAACCGCTCGCCCGTGCTGCGCCGAAGTTTCCTGCTCACCGGACTGATCATGACGGTGTGGTACGGGCTCTGGACCTTTGCGGCGGTCAGCGTGGCGAGCATGTGCGCGACCGAGCACGCAGCCGATCTGCTCGATCGCGTGCTCATTCCCGGGCTCCTGCTGATCACCCTGTACTGGCAACTCATCCCGATCCTCATGGCAAGCTCCGGAGCCGGGCTCGACCTGCGCCGTCTGATCGTTTATCCCGTGCCGCACCGCGAGCTGTTTCGGATCGAAGTCGCGCTGCGAGTGACGAGTGCTGTCGAGATGCTGCTCATCAGCATGGGCGCGGCTGCCGGCCTTCTGTTTAACCCGACTGTGCCGGCGTGGGGTGCGCTGGCATTCGCGCCGTTCATTCTGTTCAATCTGTTCCTGGCGTCGGCACTGCGCGATC
Organism: Bryobacteraceae bacterium; assembly: GCA_035708545.1. Taxonomy (GTDB): domain Bacteria; phylum Acidobacteriota; class Terriglobia; order Bryobacterales; family Bryobacteraceae; genus DASSSG01. Next base: position 1,829 of record DASSSG010000030.1, read on the forward strand.
TGCTGCAACGGCTCATGGGCCGGAAGCACGTGCGGGAGGTCGTCATCTTCGGCATCGTTCTGATATCGGCCCTGCCCCAGGTGATCGTCGCTACCGGTATCAGCCCGCGGCTGCGCGGAGCCTTCCATGCCGCTGTCGAGTTTCCGTGGCCATGGGTAGCGGCCGGCCGGCTCGCGCTCGCTCCGGACGCGCTGGCCGGCGCAAATTCCGCGGCCGCGCTGCTCGTCTGGTGCGCCGCCGCATGGGCGATCGCGCGCCGGCAGTTCGAGCGCAGCCTTACCTTCAGCGCGGGCGAAATGCGATCACGCGAGCGCGCGGCGTCGCGGCCGGCACTGGCAGAAGGGCTGTATCGGCTGCCGTCTCTGTTGCTGCGCGACCCTCTGGCCGCGATGGTCGAAAAGGATCTCCGGGCGCTGTCGCGGTCGCCGCGGTTCCGTCTGGTGTTCATCATGGGATTCACCTTCGGTCTCGTGATCTGGCTGCCAATCGCTTTTGGCGGTGAGCGCCACGGCTGGATGAAGGACCACTACCTGACCGTCGCCACCGGGTATGCCGTCATGCTGCTGGCGGAGGTCGTCGTGTGGAACACCTTCGGCTTCGATCGGCGTGCCGCACAGGTATATTTCGTCATGCCCGTGCGTCTCACGCAGGTGCTGATCGCAAAGAATCTGGGAGCGGCATTCTTTATCGGGCTGGATGCGATCCTGATCACCGCGATGTGCGCGATACTACGGCTGCCGATCACAGCGGCTCTGGCCGGCGAAGCGGCTGCCGTCGTTATAGTCCTGACTATCCTGCTGGTTTCGATTGGTAATCTGCTGTCAACGCGCAACCCGCGTCCCGTCGACCCCGACCACTCCTGGGGCCGCACCTCCGCGGGCCGCGTTCAGGCTGCTCTGCTGCTGCTGTACCCCGTACTGGCCGGGCCCATCGTCCTCGCGTTTCTGGCCCGGCACGCCTTCGAGACGGAATGGGCGTTCTATGGGGTGATGTTGTTCAATCTGGCGGTCGCCTGCACGATCTACTGGATCGCTCTCGAGTCCGCGGTCGAAACCGCGCACGAAAACCGAGATGAGATCATCGGCGCACTCTCGCGCGAGCAGAGTTTGGTCGCGAACTGATCGGCAAAAATAAGTGGCGCGACCGCAGGCGGGGGGATTTTCGCCGCGGGCGCGCCACCGGGGAAGAAGCTATTCGTATCGAAGCGAGTTGGCGGGATCCACGCGGCTGGCCCGCCGAGCCGGAATATAGCTCGCCGCCAGCGCCGAGAGCGTCAACACGAGCGTAACCAGCGCAAAGCTCGGCGGGTCAGCATGACTCACTCCGTACAGCATTCCTGAGATCAGCCGCGTCAGACCGAACGAGCACGCGAGCCCGATCCCTGTGCCGATTGCAGTCACGATCAACGCGTGTTTCACGACCAGACCTACCGCGTCGCCACGGGTTGCACCGAGAGCCATACGAATACCGATCTCGTGCGTGCGCTGCGTGACGGTGTACGACATCACCCCGTATATCCCGACGATCGAAAGGACGAGCGCGAGGGCCGAAAAGACGGCGAGCAGCACCGTATTGAAGCGGTGTCCCGCCATGGATCGCGAGACGACCTGCTCCAGCGGGCGAACATTCGAAATCGGCTGCTGGGCGTCGATCGCCAGGACCTCCCGCCGCACGGCCTGCGCGAGCCCGAGCGGTGGCACGCGAGTCCTGACAACCCAGCTCGACGGCAGAATGCGGCCTGCGAGCGCCGTGAGAGCATCGGGGACCTGCGTCGAGGGCACGTACACGGTCGGAGGCGCCCTCCGGTCCAGCGCGAACTCACAAACGTCGCCCGCGATTCCGACGATCTGCCGCGGCGGGTCGGTGAATGGCGGCCCCATGATCCGGCCGATCGTGATGCGCTCGCCGATCGGATTCACGCCGCGGAAGTATGCGCGAGCGAGCGCCTCGTTAATGATGACGACGGGTTCAGAGGTGCCCGAATCGCGCTCCTCGAAAAAGCGTCCGTTCCTCAGCGGAATACTCATCGCGCGAAAGAAGTTCGGGGTAATCACCCGGTACTGTGCGCCACCGGTGTCTCTGCCGTCTACCCGCTCGCGCCGGCCCTCCACATCGAACGGAAGGTCCGGCCCCTGCTCCATCGGGAGGTTCGTCACCATCGCCGCGAACTCCACACCCGGCAGAGCCTCGATGCGCCGCACTATCTGCCGCGCGAACTCCGCGACGCCGGCTGTCGTCTGATACTTCGCGCCCGAGAGCGACATCTGGAGGGTGAGCACGTTACGCGGGTCGAAGCCGGGCTGCACCTGCTGCCTGAGAAAGAAGCTGCGGATCAGAAGCATCGCACCAACAAGCAGCACAAGCGACAGGGCGACTTCCGTCGCCACAAGCGCGGCGCGCAGCCGACTACCACGGATCCCGCCGCTCGTTCCGCGACCGGATTCCTTCAGCGATTCGGCAATCCCGAACCGGCCGGCCTGCAGCGCCGGTGCGAGCCCGAACAGCACGCCGGTCGCGATGGCCACAGCCAGCGTGAACAACAGCACGCGAGCATCGATCGTGACCTGCGCGGTCGCCGGGAACTCGGCGGGGCTGATCCGCATCAGTGCGCGAATGGCCCAACGACCCAGCACCAGACCCGCTGCGCCGCCGATGAGCGACAACAGCACGCTCTCGGTCAACAACTGACGGACCAGCCGCAGCCGGCCCGCGCCGAGGGCGGTTCGCACGGCCATCTCCCTGTTCCGAGCCGCCGCACGTGCGAGCAGCAGGTTCGCCAGGTTCGCGCAGGCGATGAGCAACACCAGCGCTACTGCGCCCGCCAGCATCAGCACTGCCGGCCGCAGATTGCCGAACCAGAGCTGTTGCATCGGAATGGGCGCCATCCTCAGGTTACGCGTCTCGTCCGCGATTTGGGGGTATTCGCGGCGGTACTGCTGGAGGACGCGCAACGAGTCGGCTTGCGCCTGCTCCTGCGTCACGCCTGGTCGCAGGCGGCCGGCCATGACATACATGTTGGCCCGGTCGGTCGCCGATAATCGCAGCCCGAGCGGCGTCAGCACGTCCGCCTCAGGCAGCAGCATGAAACCGATGGGCATTACGCCGACTACCGTCCATGGCTCGCCGTTCAGGATGATCTTGCTGTCGAGGATGCCGCGGCCGGCGCCGAACCGCCGCTTCCACAGGCCGTCGCTGATCACCGCGACGCGCGGCCCGTTCGGTTGCGCCTCGGCCTGCGTGAAACCGCGCCCAAGCGCCGGCGCTACGCCGAAGACGCGGAAGAACTCGGGCGTGACGCGAACGCTTTTCACGCGTTCGGGTTCCGCACCGCCCAGGTTCGCGCCCGCCCCAAGAACGTCGAAGGCGCTGACTGCCTCGAAGCTCTTCAGGTTCTCGCGCCAGTAGATAACGTTATTCGCGCTGACGGCGGGCGTAATCCCGCCTGGATATTGCCGGACGATGGCGAACAGCAGCCCCGCATCCGGATAGGGCAACGGCCGCAGCATGACTGCATTCACAACGCTGAAAATCGCGGTATTCGCCCCGATCCCGAGCGCGAGGGCGAGCACTGCCACGGCCGCGAAAGCCGGGTTCAGGCGCATCATGCGCAGCGCGTACTGCAGGTCCTGAGCGAAGCCGTTCATCATGCGTCTTTCCGGCATACGCAAACCGCGGACCATTCGTTCAACCGTTTCTGAAATCAGCGCGGGAGGCGATCACGGGCGGTTCGCCGCCGCACACCTGTGAATCCGCCGCACAGTTGCGGCGTTTACCCGAGAGACATTGCCGCAGGCCAGGCTTACGATGCAGTGGCATGCACCCCGCAGGTCTCGTCTGGTTTGCCGCCGTGCTCACCGTGCGACCCGATCAGGTCTCGCTGCGAATCGGATGCGAGGCTTCGGACGAGGTTGTTGCCACCCTGACGGCCGGCACGGCTGTCGAGATCCGTTTCGCGATGACGGGCGGAAAAGAGACCTGTTATAAAGTTGCGGCACGGCACGAAGGCAGGGGCGTTCAGGGTTACCTTCCCGCCAGCGCGCTGGCCGGCGTGGATGGTTTCGAACGCGAACGAGTGGCCGCGCCAGCGGTCACCAGCAGCAGCGCACCGCCTCTGATACCCCAGCCCCAGGCTGCTGCGCCCGCGGATCATCCGCTCGCGCGCGCCGCGAAACTCCTCAATGAGCGGCAGCCCCGGGCGGCGCTCGAAGCCGCCGAGAAGGCCCTGCGGATCACCGGCCGCACCGTGGACTCGCTCGTCGTTGCTGGCATGGCCGCCTACCACAGTGATGAGCTGCCGCGCGCGCTCGAGTACCTCCGCGAAGCGCAGGAGCTCCGGCCGGACCGTCTCGTGGCGCAATGGATCGGCCGGATGGAGAAGGAGATGGCCGGCGATCGCAGCGCCGAGAAGCTCTACGGGACACGCTTTCTGCTGCGGTATGAGAGCGGCTCGCTCGATCCGGAGGTCGCGCGCGCGATGGTCGCAACGCTCGAGGACGAGTTCACGCGCATCAGCAGTGAACTCGGCTGTCGGGCCGACGAACGCGTCGTGACCGTCGTGCAGTCTCGTGCGGCGTACCTGGCGAGCACCGATGCCGCCGAGTGGAGTGGCGGAGTATTCGACGGAAAGATTCGCATTCCGATCGCCTCTTCAGCCTCGGTCTCGGCCGAAACACGGCGGGCTTTCGCGCATGAGCTCGTGCACGCGTGTCTGTACCACATGGGCCAGTTCCCGGCGTGGCTGCACGAAGGTCTTGCGCAGAAGCTCTCGGGCGAGACGCTGGCGCCAGCGAGGCGCGCCGCGCTGCGAGCCATGTTTCGCAGCGGGCGCATGCCGAAACTCGCCAACATGAGCCAGAACTGGTCACGCATGAGCCCGGAGCACGCGGCGGTCGCCTACGCTTATGCCCTGGCGGCGGTCGAGCTGATGCTCGAGCGCTACCGCGATTTCGGGATCCAGAACGTCCTGCGCAACCCGGAATTGCTGGCTTCGGTTGCGGCCGATCTGGACAAGTTGCTCGTGGAATAAGATGTCTGTTTGCGCCACCTGATCCTGTTCACAATGGCAGCCTCGGCCGCGGCTCAGGACATTCGTGTGTACTCAGAGTTCCGGCGGCTGGATGCGACCGGGCAGATTGTCGCCGCGGATCGCGGCGGCTCGCCGCGCGAGATTCTCTCGCCCGCCGCCCCGCGGAACGCTTACTCGTCCTTTCGAATCGCAGTCACGCTTCCGCCGGGTTCCGACGTCTGGCTCGAGATCGGCCAAAACCCTGAGCACGCTGTGGCCATTACCTTGTACGAAGAGAACAGCAGCGGCGCGCTGCGCAACGTGGTCCTGCCGGTGAAAACCAGGCTGTCGCCGGGCAGCGGAACGATGACCCTGTGGATGGACCTGTGGGTGAAGGCCGACGCGACGGTGGATCGGATCAAGGTTGAACCACAGTTGTACAGCGACGGCCGCTGGTTCACCTACCCGATGGAGGTGCGGATCATTGATCCAGTGGCTCCGCAGGTGAAGGTCGCGCCGGCCGCCGCTCCCGCGAACGCCCCTGCCGATGCCGCCGTTCGAGCCTTGCTCCGTGAGCGCTTCTGCGGCGACAAGCCAGCCGCAAGCGGCGCTGTTCCCCCGACCATCTGGCATCTCACACGCCGCAACGCAGCCCAGGACCTCGCGCTGCTCAGCGAGGAACTCGCGCGCGCCGCGCTGCTCAAGGTGACCGGCGCGCAGACAATCGCCGAATGGTGCAGCGCCCCGCCGCAGTCGGCGAATGGTCCCGAATGGTACCTGCGCTTTCGCGATACGGTCTATCGTGCGGCCAGCAAGCGTCCGGCGCCTTAGCGCCGTCAAACCGGCCGCGCCGGCCGCCTTGCATGATTTGCTAAACTAAAGCTTTGTAACTGAAGGAGATCTCTGCCCCATGGCGAAGGTGTGTGAAGTTTGCGGCCGCGGGCCGCAGTTCGGTCATAGAATCAGCCACGCGCATAACGTGACGAAGCGCCGATGGAATGTCAACCTCCAGACAGTGCGCGCAGCCGTGAACGGCGCGGCGAAGCGCATGAAGGTCTGCACCTCCTGCATCAAAAGCGGGAAGATCCAGAAGGTCGCGTAGTTCATTTCAGATTCCCTTCGCGAGAAAGCCGCCGTCCACCACCAGAATCTGCCCCGTCACGAACGACGAGGCATCGGAGGCGAGATAGATCGCGGCGCCGGCCAGTTCCTCCACTTTCCCGAATCGCTGCATGGGCGTCTTTGACAGGATCGCCTGCGCGCGCTCGGGGATGTCGAGCGCGGCTGCATTCAGGGGTGTCCGAAATACGCCCGGCGCGATCGCGTTCACGCGGACGTTGTGCGGCGCCCACTCGCAGGCGAGACTCTTCGTCAGCAGACCCACACCGGCTTTGCTCGCCG